>CAVEMF010000298.1:0-2951 GCA_963616715.1 Ruminococcus bromii
GGACTCTATTGCTTCTAGCGTCCCGATCGCTAATCACTGATCACTAATCACTGACCACTGATCACTAACAACCTATTTCTAAACCCATCGTAAATATGGTACAATAGCAAGCAATACTACTACAAAGGGGGCGGATTCATTGGGAAAGCAGATACTTTTGGTGAACGACCTGCCGGGCTACGGGAAGGTGGCATTGGCGGCTATGATGCCGGTGCTCTCGCACATGGGGCATTACACCTACAACCTTCCCACGGCGCTGGTGTCGAACACTTTGGACTATGGGAAATTTGAAATCCAGGACACCACGGATTTCATGAAGAATACCCTTGCCGTGTGGCGGGAGCTGGGATTTACTTTTGATGCGATTTCTACGGGATTCATTGTTTCCTTGGAGCAAGCGGAGATGATCGCCGCCTATTGCGAGAAGGAAAGAGAAAAGGGGACGAAGATTTTCGTGGACCCCATCATGGGCGACGAAGGGCATCTCTACAATGGCCTCACGGACGACACCGTGAAAGCCATGGGGAAGCTCATTTCTACGGCGGACTACATGGTGCCAAACTATACCGAAGCGGCGCTTCTAGCCGGCGTCCCTTATGTGGACGGCGGTATTTCCTGGGAGGAAATGAAAGTGCTCCTTCTCTCGCTCCATAGCATCAGCGGCGGTTCGGTGGTGATCACCAGCGCCAAAGTGGACGGCGAGGACGTGGTGGCCATCTACGACGCCGAGAAATCGGACTTCGCGAAGATTCCTTTCTCCATGGTACCCGTGCGATTCCCCGGCACCGGGGATATATTTTCATCGATTTTCATGGGAGAAATCCTGAAAGGCACGCCGCTTACCGCATCGGTAGAGAAAGCCATGAAGGCGGTGCGTACCATGATCCTTCGGAGCCAAGATTTACAGGATACCTTCAAAGGGATTCCCATCGAAACCTGTCTGGAGGTGCTTGACTGATGGGACGACGACCAAAGATACGCATCACCTTGGTGGATAGGAAAGGCCCTTGCCCCTGCCACCGGGGACATCGGGTAGGAGACAGCTGGGACTTCGACAAGGACCGGGGCAGCCTTTGCCCCATGGCCATGCACGTGGCCTTTCCTTACGTAGACATCCTCCGCTACGGCGGCGACATCCCCCAGCCGGGACAGGAAAAAGGCACAGCCCTCTTCTGCTGCCCCGATGTGGAAACGATTAATGTATTTAAAGTAGAACGAGTAGATGAGTAGGAAAGGAAATAGAAGAAGAGACAGATGATGAGGCTTACCTTCCTCAAGTGAGGAGTTAGGAGTGAGGAGGGAGGAGTGGAGGTGCGGCGCGCAAATTGGGAAGCGCCGCAAATTTGGAAAGTCAGCGCGTTTTTCTGCTGCCTCACCACGGTTATCCGTTTACCGTATAACCGTTAACCGGCTTTTTTTACCGATAACGAGCCGTGAAGCGATACACCCTCCTCGTAAGAGTTTATCGCCCCACGGCTCGTCATCAGCGGCATGCGCGGTTAACGGTTATACGGTAAACGGTTCACGGTAGTGGGGAAGCAGCAAAGTGCGTTTACCCATTTCAAAAAAGGCGCCGCTTTATGAATTGTGCGGCGCTCCATCACTCATCACTCCTCACTTTTGAGAGTGTTGGCCTCACCTATGTTCGTATTCTTATTTCCCAAGTAAACCCAAAAATGGAGAAGTAGCATGGAACAGATGAGATTCGTCCGGAAATTGCCGGAACCAATGGAAGTACAGCAGGAAATCCCGCTGACATTAGCATCGAGAAAACTGAAAGCAGACAGAGATGCGGAAATTGCCGACATCATGACCGGCAAAGACGACCGCTTCATTTTGATCATCGGCCCCTGTTCGGCGGACAATGAGCCGGCGGTCTTGGACTACTGCACCCGCCTTGCGAAGGTGGCCGAAAAAGTGAAAGATAAAATTTTCATCATCCCCCGCGTGTACACCAATAAGCCAAGAACCATCGGCAAAGGCTACAAAGGCATGCTGCACCAGCCGGACCCGGAAGGCAATGAAAACATGATGGAAGGCATCAAGGCCATCCGCCGCATGCACGTCCATGTGATCGAGGAAACCGGCTTCACCTGCGCCGAAGAAATCCTCTATCCCGAGAACCACCGCTACCTGTCGGACCTTCTGTCCTACGGTGCTATCGGTGCCCGTTCCGTGGAGGACCAGCTGCACCGCATGATTGCCAGCGGCGCCGGCATCCCGGTAGGCATGAAGAACCCCACCTCCGGCGACCTGTCAGTCATGATGAATTCCGTCGAAGCCGCACAGAACGAGCAGGATTTCCTTTTCCACGGCTGGGAAGTCCACACCACAGGAAATCCCCTGGCCCACACCATCCTTCGCGGCTACGTGAACCACTTCGGTACCAGCATGCCGAACTATCACTACGAAAATCTGCAGAAGGTCATGGAAATGTACGCCGAAAGAAATCTGGCGAACCCGGCCATCGTGGTGGACTGTAACCACAACAACTCCGGCAAGAAATTCATGGAGCAGATCCGCATCGCCAAAGACGTCATGGCCAGCCGCCGCTACTCCGCCGGCGTCCGCGGCATCGTGAAAGGCCTCATGATCGAGAGCTACATCGAAGATGGCGCGCAAAAAATCGGCGAAGGGATTTACGGCAAATCCATCACCGACCCATGCCTGGGCTGGGCAAAGAGCGAGCAGCTTATCCTGGAGCTGGCAGACTTGGTGTGAGAATGAAATAGTGGAATCCAAAAAACGCACGGCGCGAAGTCGTGCGTTTTTTTATTGGAGACAATGAGACGATGAGACGGCGAGACGAAGAGACAGTGAGACGATGAGGCGAAGAGACAATGAGACGACGAGACGGTGAGACGATGAGACGGCGAAACGGCGAGACGAAGAGACTACGCCGTCATCCCGAGCGCAGCCGAGGGATCCATTCAGCGTCAGCCCTTTGCATG
>CAVEMF010000299.1:0-2950 GCA_963616715.1 Ruminococcus bromii
CAATCTCCATTTCCCC
This sequence comes from Ruminococcus bromii, assembly GCA_963616715.1. GTDB lineage: Bacteria > Bacillota > Negativicutes > Veillonellales > Dialisteraceae > Dialister. The sequence continues at coordinate 17 of CAVEMF010000299.1, forward strand.
TCAAACACTACCTCCTGCGCCCCTTCGGTATACAAATTCACCGCCGGGATGTTTTGGAAGTCGAAGAGCTCCATGTCCTCCCAGGCGTTCACCAGACGGCTGCCGCCGTAGAGGACCACGTCCGGCGCAATGGATGCGATTTCTTTTTCCGATAGCATTTGGAAGCTGCCGCCGGAGAGGAGGAGGGTATGCACCTTTGGCGAAGAGGCCATGAGCTTCTTGCCGGCGAGATAGATTTCTTTTTCCCCTTGCTCGATGCGCCAGGTGCTGCCATTGGTTTCAAAGATCAGATCTCCCACAGAAAGCTTCGCCGCCTTCATGACTCGGCGCTCTCCGGTTTGCTTTTCCCAAAGCGGCGAGAGGAGCGATGGATTTCCGGTGACCCAGACTTCTTTGATGGGGATCGTCATGGTGAGGGGCACGATTTCCTTGGCGTCCTCTACATTGATGATAAGTATATCGGCGTCAAAAATCCCCTCGTAGCCCAGGAAAGAATTCCACTCCCAGTTCGCCGTGTGGGACGACACGCCGCTTGCCCTATAGTATAAGATGTTCTGCTTCCCGTTGACAAGAACCATTCCGCGATCCGCCCCGAGGTCCGGGCAGTACACGCGAAAGGGCGGCGTCATCCACCAGAAAATACAAACTGCGAGAAAGAGCGCCGCCCAAGCGGCCAATGCGCCATAGGCCAGTCGCCGCTTCTCCCACAATTTCCTGCGGAAATAGAGCCCCGCCACCGTGGCATAGTAGAGCAGCGATGCCAGCGCGCTCATGCCGCCGGTGCCGATGGACGCTTTCGGAAGAGAGGAGAGATAGAAATTCAGCCTGAGACCGCACCACATGAGATAGTCCGATACGTAGAGCGTGCCGCCGGCCAAAGGGACAAAGACGAGCGACACCGCCGCCGCCAAAAGGCCCGCGATGATGACCCACTCCAGGAAAGGCGTCACGAAAAGATTCGCCGGGATGAAGAACAATGGAAACGCATGGAAATCATACAGCACAATGGGCAGCGTCAAGACCTGGGCCGCCGTAGAGAGGGCGATCCCCTCTCGGATCCAATTCTTCAGATAATAGATTTTTTGCAAATAAAAAAGTAAAGGCCGATAGAAAATCAAAATCCCTGCCGACGCGCCCACAGACAGTTGGAAGCTCACGTCATAGAGATAAAAAGGATCCCATAAAAGCATGCCAAGAACCGCAGCGCCCAGGAGATTTAGCGTCGCCTTTTCTCTTTCCAAGAAAACGCCGCCGACAGAAAGGATCCCCATCACCGCGGCACGGATCACCGGTGGCACCAACCCCGAGAGGGCAGCGTAGAAAAGCACCACCACGATGGCAAAGACGATCACGATTTTCTTCGGCAGTCGGAGCCATTTCCCAAGGAAATACAAAAATCCAAAGAGCAGCGCCACGTGAGACCCGGACACCGAGAGGATATGAATGATCCCGGTAGTTTGGAAGGACGTCATCACCGATTCCGGGATTTCATTGTAGCTTCCGCCGAAAAGAAGCGTCATCAAAAGATGCAGCCGCGTGGGGTCCATGTAAGGCGCGAAAGACGCCGCGAGATTCTTCTTCATGTCCGCCGCCATCCGCTCCATGCGGTACTCACCGCTGTCTTCCACGAAAGATGGCGCCACCCGCTCGGCTTCGTAGATGCGCCCCAAAAGACGCCGGCTCCGATAGCGCCCCTCGAGATCAATCTTCCCCGGATTTCCATAGAGGCGAATGGGATGAAGCTTTCCTTCCATAGAAATCCGATCCCCCGGACGATACATTTCCTTTTGTGCCGTGTCATAGAAATAGGCCGTGCCGGAAAGCGTCTTCTCTGCCCCATCGCCATAGCGGATTTTTTCCAAGTCCACCAAGTAGCGAGCGTAGCCATCTGCCCCATCCTGTACCAAAGGCTCCTCCATCACGATGGCTTGGAAAGTCCCATCGCTGCCGATAGCCCAAGAGGACTGGCGGCTCCACACCAGATCCGCCACCTCCATGCGTCCCATGCCGAGAGCCAAGAGAAAAAGCGCGCCGCCAAGAAGCGCCAGCACTTTTCCCTTGCGCATATAAGACGCAAAGAAAAGGACCACCGCAAGCACCAAAGGAAATGCCCACAGATAAGACAGGCCAAAAGGCGAGAGCTCGTCATAGAGAAAAACTCCCGCCGATAGAAAAATCGCCGCCCAAAGAAGCCCTTGCCTGCCGCTCATAGAGTGATCCGATCAGCAAGCTTCTTGTACTTGCTCTCGCCGATAGAAGGCACCTTCATGAGGTCCTCCTTCTGCTGAAATGGCCCATGCTCCTCGCGATACTTATAAATTTTCTCTGCCGTCACAGTCCCCACGCCGGGAAGCGCCTCGAGCTCCTTGACCGATGCCTTATTGATCTGCACAAGGCCAATGCCTCTCGGGTCGCTCTGGTCCGGGTCCAGGGGAATATACACCTTCGTCCCATCCACCAAGACATCGGCCATATTGATCCCATTCATGTCCGCATAGGGAAGCACATCGCCAGCCGCCTTCACCGCGTCAAAGACCCGCGCCCCCGCCGGCAGCTCATAGACCCCCGGCTCCTTCACGGCCCCCACCACATAGACCAAGAGCTCGCCTTTGCCTGCCTTCTCCTGTGTCGAAAGATCCGTCACCCGGAGCGGCGTCTCCTCCTCCTTCTCGAAAGGAAACCACACAAAAAAGACCACCCCCACCAAGACAAGCGCTGCGAAAAGACAAATCCGTAAAATCCGCCTTTTCTCCTCGTCTAGTCCCATAGGAATGGCCTCCATTGTATCAGAAAGCACCACTTAGATCATCATGCGTAAAAACTACATCAGGGCAAAGGTTATAGGGGCAGGGGTCAAGGGTCAAGGGGAGGTGCGGCGCACAAATTAGGAAGCGCCGCGAGTTTGAAAAGATGAATCGCCTCATCCATCCTTCA
>CAVEMF010000300.1:0-2943 GCA_963616715.1 Ruminococcus bromii
GTGAGGCAGCAGCTAAACGCGCCGACTTTCCAAACTTGCGGCGCTTCCTGATTTGCGCGCCGCGCCACCCCTTGCCCCCCTGAACCGTGACCCCTGAACCTTCTACCAAAAAATTCATGCTATATGGATGAACACCTTTTATACTCTCTTCTTCGATGGCTTATAGATCCGTTTCTTCGCCGACTCCTGGCGCTTCAGGGCTTCGTCGGCGCGGGAGCCGTAGCGGTCCGTCCACATCTGGCGAAGCTGGGATAATTGGTCACGCCAGTGGGCTGCTTCTTCAAATTCCAGATCCTTGGCGGCCCGCTTCATATTTTTCTCGCAATTTTTCATGCGTTCATAGATTTCTTCGTCCGGCAATTCATCGGTGGATTTCTTTGTGCCGTAGTCCGCCGGCTTTTCTTCGATTTTCGTCAAATCGATGAGATCCTTCACCCGCTTCTGCACGGTATGGGGTGTGATGTGATGCTCCTCATTGTAAGCCATCTGGATGGACCGGCGGCGGTTCGTCTCGTCGATGGCGTATTTCATAGATTTCGTAATGCGGTCGGCGTACATGATGACATGGCCATGTTCGTTTCGCGCTGCACGGCCGATGACCTGGATCATCGATGTTTCCGAACGAAGGAAACCTTCCTTGTCCGCGTCCAGGATAGCCACCAGGGATACCTCCGGCATGTCGAGGCCTTCGCGAAGGAGATTGATACCCACCAGCACATCGAAGACGCCGGCCCGCAGGTCACGGATGATTTCCGCGCGCTCGATGGTGGCCACGTCAGAGTGTAGATACCGCACCTTCACGCCCGCTTCGGTGAGGAAATCGGTCAGGTCTTCTGCCATTTTCTTTGTCAGCGTGGTGATGAGGACGCGCTCGCCGGCGTCCTCTCTCTTGTGGATTTCTCCCAAAAGGTCATCCATCTGCCCCTCGATAGGCCGCACCTCGATGCTGGGATCCAAAAGGCCCGTAGGACGGATGATCTGCTCCGCCGTATTGGTGGCCACGCCGGTTTCATAAGGCCCAGGCGTAGCGGAAACGTAAATGATCTGGTTGATGCGCTCTGTAAATTCGTCAAAGGTGAGCGGCCGATTGTCCAGCGCCGAGGGCAGGCGGAAACCATAATCCACCAGCGTGCGCTTTCTGGACTGGTCGCCATTGTACATGGCCCGCAGCTGGGGCACTGTCACATGGGATTCGTCGATCATGATGAGGAAATCATCAGGGAAATAGTCCAGCAAACTGAATGGCGGCTCCCCCGCTTTTCTATCAGACATATGACGGGAATAATTTTCGATGCCCGAGCAATAGCCCACTTCCTGCATCATTTCCAAGTCGTAATTCGTCCGCTGCGCCAGCCTTTGGGCTTCCAAAAGCTTATCGGCGTCCCGCAGCTCTTTGAGCCGCTCGTCCAATTCCTTCTCGATGGCCCCCACCGCGCGGCGCAGCTTGTCAGAGCTGGTGACATAGTGGGACGCCGGGAAGATTCCGATGTGATTTCTTTCGGCCACCGTCTCGCCGGTCAGCACATCGAACTCCGTCAAAGAGTCGATCTCATCACCAAACATTTCGATGCGCACGGCGATATTATTTTCCGACGCCGGAAATACGTCGATGGTGTCCCCTCTGACGCGGAACGTATCGCGGGTGAAATTCATGTCATTGCGCATGTATTGCATATTCACCAGCTTTTCCAGTATCTGGTCGCGCTCGATTTCCTCGCCGGGACGCAGGGACAAGCCCATGCTGCTATAATCCTCCGGGTCCCCCAAGCCATAAATGCAAGACACCGACGCCACGATGATCACGTCCCGCCGCTCGAAAAGCGCCATGGTGGCCGAGTGGCGGAGGCGGTCGATTTCCTCATTTCGCGACGAATCCTTCTCGATATACGTATCCGTCTGGGGCACATAGGACTCCGGCTGGTAGTAATCGTAGTAGGAAACGAAATAGTACACCGCGTTGTCAGGAAAGAAATCTTTGAATTCGCTGGCCGTCTGGGCTGCCAAAGTTTTATTCGGGGAAATAATCAAAGTGGGCCGCTGCACCTCCTCAATCACTTTCGCCATGGTGAAAGTCTTCCCCGTGCCGGTGGCTCCCAAAAGCACCTGCGCCCACTCGCCGCCCTGAAGACCCTCCACCAGGGAAGCGATGGCCTGCGGCTGATCCCCCTGCGGCTGGAAAGGCGCCTTCAAAGTGAAAGGCCGCGCCGGCTCGATGTATTCTCTCTTGATCCGTGATCTATCCATGATTTTCTCCTCTCGAAGAATCATTATCGATTTTTATCTATGTATTATAGCATAAGTTGGAGGGGATTGCCGATAGGGTTTTAGTTAGTAGTGAGTAGTCGGTAGTCGGTAGTCGGTAGTCGGTAGTCGGTGGTCGGTGGTCGGGGCACGTTTACCGCCAGTGCAGGCATAGAGTTTTTCCAGCTATCGATTTAGTGGTCAATAGTCAGTCGTGAGTAGTCGGCAATCGGCAGTCGAACGCGTTTGACGTCGTGAATGCATACAGGTAACACCACTGTGTGTGAACAGCGTCAAACGCGCCCCGACTACCGACCACCGACTACCGACTACAAAATCCCCCGATAGCAATAAAAAATACCGCCCTTTCGGACGGTATCTGATTTCTATTGCCCCACCATGTCGTTAAAGCCGGATTTTGAGTCTGCGTATGTGCAGGTGGGTGTCCTTGTGAAGAACTTTGACAGTCCCCGAAAGGGGCATGGCCGCGATCCCTCAAATTTCCAGACTCCCTCAAATAAAAGTATCGGTTCAAAATATGAAGCCGCACGTGCACAGCAGGGTTCTGTAGATAGTGTATCAAATCAACGTGATTTTTACAAGAGATATTTAATGTTATTGGAAATGAGGCACAACTCGCACTAGCAGAAGCATGCCGAACTTTTTGCAAACATCAGCATGCTTTCCGCTACTGCTGAGCAT
>CAVEMF010000301.1:0-2942 GCA_963616715.1 Ruminococcus bromii
CTTAATTTCTCCAAATAATCTACAAATAAAGTGCGAATTCTATTTGACTTTAGTCTAAGACAGTACTAAACTAGGTGCAGTTGAAGTACAGCTCACGATGCCAAACGAGTGCATGGGAAATACTTGTCCGGCTCGTACTTTTATGCTGTACGTGCTCTCTTAAAGGGAGCCATTTTCAAAGGAGTGATTTTTCATGAAAAAAAGTCTGAAAGCTGTATTAACCGCATCTATGGCTGCTCTTTGTGCTCTTGGTGTCGGCATGTCTGCAAACGCTTATGAACTGAGCTCTGAAGTAAAAGATGTAACCCCGGCCCTCCGTGAAGCATCCACCATCGGTGTATGGTCTGCAGAAAACCCGGCTATGAAAGATGCACCAGACAAAGATGCCATCCTCGTCATGACCTTCGGCACCACCTATACCGACACCCGTGCAAAGACCATCGATGCTGTAGAAGCAGCTATCCGCAAAGCACATCCGGATGTACCGGTATTTGAAGCATACACCTCTCATATCATCATCGACCGCGTCAAAGCCAATGAAGGCATTCAGAAGCTGACACCGGAAGAAGCTTTCGCCAAACTGAAAGCAGAAGGCTACACCCGCGTAGCTGTCGTATCCCTCGATGTCATCCCGGGCATGGAATACAGCTATGATTCCATCGTAACCAAGATGGAAAAAGATAACTTCAAAAAGATTTCCCTCGCTACCCCGCTGATGTACTATCAGGGAACCGAAGGCGAACCGGACCAGGTCGTAGAATTCCTGCAGGCTCTGTCCGTACAGTTCCCGGAAATGGGCGAGCATGATGCTACCCTGATCATGGCACACGGCACCCCGCATCCGGGCAACGCTTACTACAGCGTCATCCAGGATCGTCTCCATGAACTGGGCATGCACAATGTATTCGTATACTCCGTAGAAGGCCGTCCAAACTTGGATGATGTCATTCCGAAGCTGAAAAAAGGCGGCTATGACCATGTCACCCTGATGCCGATCATGATGGTAGCAGGCGACCACGCAAACAACGATATGGCCGGCGATGAAGAAGACTCCCATAAGAGCATCCTTCAGAAAGAAGGCTTCAAAGTAGACACCTACATCCACGGCCTCGGCGAAAACGAACAGATCAGAAACATCTACGTAGAACGCGCTACCGAAGCTCTCGAAGCTATCCAGAAATAATTCTGCTATACTATGTAAGAGATGATTCTCTTCGAAATAAAGCCCCTTGCGTCATCTCTCGACGCGAGGGGCTTTTTGCTAGCCCTAAGCCCTCTTCCCTGAAGAGGGTGCCCGTAGGGCGGGTGATGCCAAGTGAGGAGTGAGGAGTGGTGGTGCGGCGCACAAATTAAAAAGCGCCGCAAGTTTAGAAAAGGGGGCGCACCTACCTGCTTCCCCACTACCGTTATCCGTTTACCGTGTAACCGTACGGGATTTCGCCAGCAGGAACTGGGGCGATAAAAGGCTACTGCCAAGCACGGTTCGAGGTAGCGAGGAAACAGCCAAACGCGTTTCCCCTATTTCATAACTCGCGCCGCTTTATGAATTGATGCGGCGCACCTCCACTCCTCACTCCTCACTTCGTGCATCCGCCCCTATTACTTGATTCAAAAAAGGAGCCAAAATGAAAAAATTTCTATCCGCTCTCGCAGCGGCTGCCTTGTGCCTCTCCCTCTCCGCTTGCGGAGGGCCGGCGCCGGCTTCCTCTTCGGCCGGCCACGCTTACACGTACAAGAGCCAATCCATCACTTTGAAAGAATCGCCGAAGCGAGTCGTCACTCTCTCGGCGCCGCTTCTCAATATGACCTACGCCGTCGGCGGCACATCTTTGGCGCGCCCTGAGACCGCAAGCCCCATTCCTGACGAAGCGAAAGCCCTCCCCACCTTGGGCCATGTAGGAAATATCAATATGGAAAGCCTCGTGGGCATGAACCCGGACCTGGTACTAGGCGAAAAGAGCCAAAATGCGAAGCTCGAGTCCCTCCTGCAGAGTAATAAGATCCCCTACCTTTTGGTGCAGTACGACGGCATCCATGACACCGTCCCCCTGCTTCGCTTCCTAGGAGACCTCTATGGCAAGAAAGACCAAGCCGAGAAAGTCATCAAGACCTATGAAGATGGCGTGAAAGCTGTCGAGGACAAAGCCGCCGCCGAGAAGACCCCGGCCAAGATCGCCATCCTCCGCGCCACCGGCAAAGACGTCACCGCCGAGACGCCGAAATCCATCTGCGCTTCCATGGCCGACATGCTTCATATGAATAACGTCATCACGGCCCACAAAGATCTGAAGCTGGACAGCAAGACCGTCCCCTACTCCTTGGAGCAGCTCTCCGCCGATGATCCCGATACCATCTTCATCGTCACCATGGGCAAGCAAGAAGAAATCAATAAGAAACTGGACTCGGCCATGCGAGACAACCCCGCCTGGGCCCACCTCACCGCTGTGAAAAATGACCGCGTCATCTTCCTGGACCCCACCCTCTTCCTTATGAACCCCGGCGTGCGAACCCCGGTGGCGATGGAAAAGCTGTATGAATTGGCGTACGGGAAGTAGAGGGGAGTGACGGTATCGATTTAGTGATCAGTGATCAGTGATTAGTGATCAGGACGCCATTTACCTGCTTCCTCATAGCTTTGAGCTTTGAGCTAGGAGCTTGTAAGCCCGCCCCACGAGACGCCGGCAGAAAAGCCGCCAAGCAGTCAGTGCAAGTAGTCATTTCTCCGATAGCATGGCTACATACTGACTGTCACTATCAGAGCTCCAAGCTCAAAGCTCCTAGCTCCTAGCTATGAGGAAGCAGTCAAATGCGCGGGGGCCGCTGGCTGCTAACCCCACCATATGGCGCTTACATTCTATTTTTCTAGCCAGGCCACCACTTCCTACAATTCACATGACAGAAATGCCGTGTGAACTTTATTTTTCCCCTTTACTTTTTCACAA
>CAVEMF010000302.1:0-2933 GCA_963616715.1 Ruminococcus bromii
ATCTTCGATGGTGAGATTTTTCTTTTCTTCCGGTGTGTAGTCTGCGATGATGCGGCCGCTATTCATCATGATGAGGCGGTTGCCGTATTTCAAAGCGTCCCGCATGTTATGGGTGATCATCAAGGTAGTGAGGTGCTGCTCGGTGACGATTTCGTCTGTGATTTTCAGTACCTTCGAAGCAGTCTTCGGGTCGAGGGCCGCTGTCGGTTCGTCGAGAAGGAGGATGTCCGGCTTCTTCATGGTAGCCATGAGAAGGGTCAGGGCCTGGCGCTGGCCACCGGAGAGGAGGCCGATGCGGGTGCCCAAGCGATCTTCGAGGCCCAGATCCAGTCGAGCCACCATGTCTTTGTATTTCTGGTGGTCCCCGGAAGAGAAGGCCCAGCGAAGGCGACGGCTTTCTCCGCGGCGAGCTGCCAAAAGCAGATTTTCTTCTACCTGCATGCCGGCTGCTGTGCCCTTCAGCGGATCCTGGAACACGCGGCCGATATACTTCGCTCTTTTGTATTCACTCACTTTGGTCACGTCATGGCCATTGATTTCGATGGTGCCACTATCCGGAATGTAAGCACCTGCGATGGCATTGAGTAGCGTACTCTTACCGGCGCCATTGCCGCCGATGACCGTGCAAAAGTCCCCATCGTTCAAGGTGAGGGAGAGGCCATTCAGCGCTCTCTTTTCATTATTTGTGCCTTTGAAAAAGGTCTTGGAAATTTCGGTTATTTTTAACATCTTCCCTGCCTCACTTTCCTACATTGAGTTTGCCTTTGATCATCGGAGCAGCCAGCGAAAGCACTACGATGATGGCAGTGAAGAGTTTCAAATCATTTGGCGGCATGCCGAGGTAGAGCACCACAGCGATGACCACGCGGTAAATGACGGAGCCAAGGATGACCGCGATGAGGGACGCGGAGAAGCTATCTACACCGAGGAGCACTTCGCCGATGATGACAGAAGCAAGACCGATGACAATGGTGCCGATACCCATGCCCACATCCGCAAAGCCATTGTTCTGGGCTACTACTGCACCGCAGAGGCCGATGAGCGCATTGCTGAGGAAAAGGCCGATGATGATCATGGTATCCGTATTCACGCCCTGGGCACGTACCATCTGGGTGTTATAGCCGGTGGCACGGATGCACATGCCAAGCTCAGTACCGAAGAACCAGTACACAAAGCCGGAAATCAGCGCCAAAAGCACAGCCGGTACGATGAAAGCAGCCACCGAGTTGCTCACATGGAGAAGGGCAGCGGTACTAGAGAAAATGGTTTCCACACGGAGGAGGGAAATATTCGCCTTCCCCATGATGTGCAAATTGATAGAATAGAGAGCAATCATCGTGAGAATCCCGGCAAGGATCGCAGGGATCTTGAGCTTTGTGTACAAAATCCCGGTAATCACGCCGGCTACTACCCCACCGAAAGCACCGGCAGCAATAGCCAGCCAAGGAGACGCACCGGCAGCGATCATCGTCGCTGCGATGGCGCCGCCCAGGGGGAAGCTGCCTTCACAAGTCATATCCGGCACATCCAGTACGCGGAAAGAAAGAAATACACCAATAGCCAAGATGGACCACATGAGGCCCTGGGCTACTGTAGAAAATGCTAAGTCTACCATTTACAACCAATTCTCCTTTTCTACTATCCTATAGAGATTAACGTTAAAGTATCCCACCAAGACCTACGGTCTCGCCGGCAGCCCATCGTAAAGATAGAGCTTTCTCGCCCGCTGCCACAGATCTCCCGGGCAAGGGATATTCAGCGCATTCATCTGTTTCATATTGAGGACCAAATCCGGATCCTGCTGCTTAGTCACCGGGATTTCCTTCGGCGTCACCTGTCCGGCCAGAAGCTTGCAAGCGATACGTCCGCCGCTAAAGCCCATGCGGTAATAGGATGGGGAAATAGAAATCACCGCCCCGCGGGATACCATTTCCGACTGCTCACCGATGATGGGCACATGAGCTGCGTTTGCTATTTCTACCAGTTCATCGAAATGAGAGAGCACCAAGGGATCCTCCGGCGCATAGACAGCCTTTACCTTGGAAACCAATTTTTCAAAGACCGGCTTTGCCAGCTTATTTTCCTCATAAGGCGCTTCCACTAAGGTCAAAGCTTTCTGCTCAGCCACGGCCCGAAGCACTTTCACCTGCCGCATGGAGCTTTCATCCTTTGGATTATAAACAATGCCCAAAGGATCGAGCTTCATGAAACGGGACGCCATGCGCACCTGGGTGACCACTTGGGGATAATCGCTGATGCCTGTGAAATTATCAAAATCCTCATAGGCTTCATTTTTCTGGAAATAGAGCACCCCTACCCCGACCACGGGGATGGTCTTGGTCGCTTCCGCAGCGGCTTTGGCCGAAGGGCTACCAATGGCAATCAATAGATCCTTCTTATTTCTGGCAAACTTCTTCGCCCCATTGAAGAGCTTCTTCTCGTTGCCTTCGCCTTTGATGATGTCGATTTTCACGTTTTTGCCATCATGATAGCCGCCGGCTTCCAAAGACGCCAAGACCCCTTCGAGCATCTTATCCTGCTCCGGTAAATCATCGGCCTGCAAAATCCCAATGCTGTACACATCCTTTGCCGGGATGGGAAGCACAGGCTCCTCCTTTGCGCCATCTTTGTACAAAAGCACCGCTATCGCCACATTGCAAATAGCAAAAATCAGCATGAGCCACCACAGCTGTTTTAGTTTCGAAGCCAATGAACTTACCCTTTCTTGCCTTTTGGGAATTTAAAAATCCCCACTTCCATTTTCCTTCCTATAGAAGGAAGAGTAACCCCCTTTGCTAGGGAACCACTGATTAAATCGAAGATTCAAAAATCATAAGAATTTTTTTCATAGCTTCGTCAAGCAAATCCTTAAATAGCTTGCTATTCGCGGATTTCCTTTCCTCGCTCTGAATAAAAATTCAAGAATGATTTTT
>CAVEMF010000303.1:0-2879 GCA_963616715.1 Ruminococcus bromii
CGCGAGGCCGTGGTCTTCGCAAAGCTTCAAGAGGAAAGACAGGTCGGACTGCTCCGTCTGTTCCACGCGGTCTAGCACGGGATTCTCTTCGGCATCAAAGACCAGCTCCATGGATGCGCCGCTGGCCACATCATTTGCGATGGTCTTTAGTTCTGCTTTCTCCCATGACCGCGTGCGGTCGACGCCGCGAAGCCCTGTATTATCCGGCACAGATACCGCCTTTAGGGATATTTCACTAGGCGGCATACGTCCGTCGATGGAGTCAATAGCAAAGAGCCCTACATGGAAGCTATTCGCCCCGCTTTGAAGATTTTCCCAGTTCATGGTCTGCAAGGTGACATCGAGAGTCGCTCCGCGGTCGGGAAACCATTCAGACGCCCACAGGCCTTCCTTGTCCTCCAGCGTGATTTCCAAATCATCTGCATAGCCCGAGAGGTTATCCGTATAGGAAATGGACTTGAGGTAAGGCGCTAGGTCTTCGGAAATGTCTTTTCCGTTGTAGGTGATAAGCGGCGTAATTTTTCGTGGATCCATTAGCGCCTCCATGGGGGAAGCAGGCTGGAAGTGGGCGCTTCCCATTCAGGAACTTCAAGGGAGACGCCCGCCGGAAATACCACCACTTCCACATAGTCTGTATTGGCTTCCATGAGCACGTTCATCCCTGCTTCGTCGTCATAGACACGCTTGGCGATGGTATCCCACATATCGCCTTGCACTGTGGTGTACTTACTCATAGGAAAGCCTCCTTCGGTCGGTCGAAATCTCCGCCAACATCCGTTCCAGTTCGCGGCGGGAAATGGAAAGCGCTCTTTCTACGGTGCTCTGATCCGCATTTCCTTGGATGGTGACTCTAGGGCTGTAGTTCACGGAAATAGCTCCGCGACTGCCCACGCCCAGTGCATCGCCGGCGCGCTCCCAAAGGGATACCGCCCGCGCGCTGCCGTCCAGTGGAATCGCCGCTTCGGGTGATTCTTCCGCGAAGGTCGTCAGGAAAGCGCCCTTCCCGTAGATGCCGCCTTCGGCGTTTTGCGCCACCTCACCGCCGCCGGATAAGCTCTGGTTATACCTGACCAAAGTATCAATCGGATGAGACAGGAAGTCTTTCAAGGACTGCCATTTCTGTGTCACGATGTCGCATATGGAGGAAATCTTATTCATGATGGTTTCCCCAAAGTTTGCGATGGCCTGCTTGCCGCCTTCCCACATGGTAGACGCGAAGGCGCTGATGGTGTCCCAGTTCTGATAGAGCACATAGCCGATAGCGATCAGCGCGGCGATGCCTGCAATCACAAGACCGATGGGGTTCGCCGTCATGGCAGCATTGAGCGCCCACTGAGCGCCCGTCATGAGGGCCGTCATGGCCGCGGATGCCTTCGACACCGTGGAGGCTATAATGGTTTTTGCGATGGTTGATTTCGTGAGGGCTAAGTAGGTGAACTTCACAGCGTTCGCTTCCATCATGATGATCTTCCCTGCAGCGATAGCGCCGTAGAGAGTTGCAAATACACCGGCCGCAACGATAACAGCCTGCGTAAGCCCGGGGTAATTGGTGGCCAGCTCTCCCACTCTTGTGGCCAGTCCCCCGATAATTTCCATCGCCGGTGCAATGACAGGGAGAAGGCCATTCCCTATGGCAATCTGCGCCGCATTTGCCCTGTTGGACATGAGCTGGATAGAATTTGCAGTAGTCGCTGACCTGGCAGCAAATTCGTTTTCCATACTTCCTGTGTACTCTTGCGCATCCGTCACCTTATTTAAGTTCTCTTTTAAGCCGTCCAGGTTCGAGAGCAGCGGCGCGATGGCGCTCAGCGATTCTTTGCCGAAGAGGTTGCTAAGTGTGGCCGCCTGTTTCTCCTTATCTAATGCCTGAATAGAAGAAAGCACTTGCAAGATGGTGCCTTTGGCGTCGCTCTGCATGTTCTTCGCTACGCCTTCTGATTCAAGGCCAAGGCCTTGCAGCGCTTCTTTCTGCGACTTCGTGGCGCTTTCCCCTGCGGTTAGCGAGAGAATCAAGTTCTTGATGCCCGTTGCAGCGACTTCGGACTGGATACCCGACCCGACCATAGACGCGCCGAGTGCGGCGATTTCGCCTGATGCCACGCCACCCACTTCACCCAAGGGGCCGATGCGTGTAACTACGTCAGAGATGAGCGGCGCACTGGCGGCGGTGGTATTTCCTAGATAGTTCACCTTGTCCGCCAGCTTCACCACTTCTTCTTGGTTCATCTTAAAGGCGGTGCGCCATTTGGCCATCATATCGCCCGCTTGCTCAGCGGTGATGTCGAAGGCCACGCCCATCTTCGCTGCGCTTTCGGCGAAGGATGTCAGGGATTCTCTCTCAATGCCCGACTGCCCGCCGGCAGCTACGATTTGCGCCAGAGCGTCCGCCGTCATGGGGATGCGTTTAGATAACTCCAAGATGTCATCGCTCATTTCCTTGAACTGCTGCGGCGTTTCGAAGTCGACGACCTTTTTCACGTCGGCCATAGAAGACTCGAATTGAATCGCCGCTTGCGCCGGTGCTGCAAACATAGACGCCAACGACTGCGCCTTGTAGTACAATAGCCCTGCGCCTCTAGTGGCGTCCTCAAAAGCGCCTTTGGCCGCTGCGCCGTAAGCCCGCGCCGCCTTCTGCCCGCTTAGCATTTGAGCCGTGCGAAATGTCTTTTCATTGATGATTCCCGAGTCAAATGCGCCTTTTAGCCTGGCGGCTTGCTCTTTCATCTTGTCCATGTGCTGCGATAGCAGCTCTACCTGCTGACTGGCTTTCGCAAAGCTGCTGGAGAAGTTCGAACTAAGCGCCGCTGATAGGACAAAGGCGAAGGACATTTTCTTTTCTGCCATATTTCCCTCCTTCCTTTCTCTTACAAAATTTTATA
>CAVEMF010000304.1:0-2858 GCA_963616715.1 Ruminococcus bromii
AAAGAACAGTTTTATCTGGTGGATCTTCGCGTATTGCCGGAAGCCATCAAAAAGACGATCAAGGTCAAAGAAATGTTACAAGATGGAGTCTGCGGCTCTATCAATGAAGCGGTAAAGAAAGTAGATATGAGCCGGAGTGCTTACTATAAGTACAAAGACCACGTGATACCGGCTTGGGAAAAAAGAGAGCATCGGATCGCTATACTCTTTATGTTTTTATCCGATGATCTGGCATTATTTACCAAATTGATGCGTCGCGTAGCTCGGGGAAATTATCAAATTCTTTCCTTCAGCAGAGGACTGGCGGCTGAGAAGATGGCCGTACTCACTATGACTATCAAGCTCGAAGATGACACGGAGCCCTTGGGAGAATTGAAGGAAGCGCTGGCGAATATCAAAGGCGTCGAATCCGTGGTGGTAGAAGAATCTTCTATTCGTTCATAAATTATGGTTGGTAATGGGCAACGGTAAATGGAAACATTTACAGGTTCATTGGTTGTACATCCCTTAGAGCATGGGAGGAAATGGTAATGAGAAAAATTAATATTGCACTCCTTGGTTTTGGTACTGTCGGCAGCGGCGTGGCCGAGACAATCAAACGAAACAGCAAGATGATGGCAGAGCAGTTGGGATGTCAGTTGGTGATTACCCATGTATTGGTGCGTCATCCGGAAAAGTACGCGAAATTGGACATCCTGCAGGGCGTGCACCTGACTTCTTCTTTCGAAGAGGTGATTTCTGACGATACCATCGACATCGTGGTAGAGGTCATGGGCGGCATCCACCCGGCGAAGGAATACATTTTCGAAGCGCTGAATCATCAGATGAATGTGGTCAGTGCCAACAAAGATGTGGTGGCCCTCTTCGGACCGGAAATCATGCACACCGCCATGGAAAACAAAGTAAACTTTAGCTGCGAAGCCAGTGTAGGCGGCGGCATCCCGATTCTGCGGCCGCTCCACGATTCCTTGGCAGCCAATGAAATAGAAAGCATCGTGGGCATCGTCAATGGCACCACCAATTTCATCCTCTCCAGCATGGATGAAGAAGGGGTGAGCTACTCCGATGCGCTGCGGGTGGCACAGAAAAAAGGCTACGCCGAAGCGGACCCGACCAATGATGTGTGTGGCTATGATGCGGCTAGAAAATTGGCGATCCTGGCATCCATCGGTTTCCGCGCCAATGTCACCTTTGATGATGTGCTGGTAGAAGGCATCGAAAAGATTTCGCAGAAGGATGTGCAGTATGCCAGCGAAATGGGCTATGCCATTAAACTCTTGGCTGTCGGCACTCGCCAGGAAAATGGGATCGCACTCAATGTGTATCCGGCTTTCGTGCCGCGCACGCACCCATTGGCTTCCGTCAAAGGTTCCTACAACGCCATTTATGTGACAGGAAATATTGTGGATGATGTCATGTTCTACGGTCGCGGTGCCGGCTCCCTTCCGACCGCCAGCGCTGTCATGGCTGACGTCATCAGCACAGCGAAGCATATCAAAAACAATTCCACCGGCACCGGCATGATGCTGACGGAAACCAAGCGCATTCCGTTCTATTCTTCCTTGAAGCTCAAGAATTCTTACTATTTCCGCCTGATCGTAGACGATGTGACTGGCGTACTGTCCCAGATCGCTTCGGCTTATGCGGATCATGAAATCAGCATCAAAGAAGTGGTGCAGAAGAGCCGCATCGAAGACGCGGCAGAGCTCATGATCATCACCCAGGATACGCCGCGGGAAAATATCATTCAGGTAGAAAAAGCGCTGCAGGTACTGCCATGCATGCGTCAGGTAGCGAATATCGTGAGGGTTATGGAAGATGACAGAGAATAAAACATACATCGTTCGCGTGCCGGCTACCACAGCCAATATCGGTAGCGGCTTTGACACCCTGGGCATGTCCTTGGGGCTCTACAATGTGGTGCAGTTCGTGCCGGAAAAGGGACGCAAGCTGGTGGATACAGAAATCCGTGCCGAAGGCGAAGGGGCAGACCAGATTACTTCCGGCATGGATAATATGATTATCAAAGCTATGGCGGAAACAGCTGAAAAGGCGGGGAGAGACATCCCCGGCGGAAAAATGTATCTCATCAACCGCATTCCTTTTGCCAGAGGCCTGGGCAGCAGCTCCGCCGCTCTGGCATCCGGCGTATTCTTGGCGAATATGCTCATGGGCGAACCCTTCGACCGCACAGAAATTTTGAATATCACTGCCGATATGGAAGGACATCCGGATAACGCAGCGCCGGCCATCTTGGGTGGCTTTTGCATGGCGCTTCTGAAAGATGGGAAAGTCACAGCTGAAAGCATTGACATTCCCTCTCACTGGAAGGCTGTGGTCACCATCCCGGATTTCGAGCTCCACACCGAAAAGGCGAGAGCTGTGCTTCCGAAGGAATACAGCCGTAGCGATGCGGTGCATAACATCGGTGCCGTTTCCTTCTTGATGGCGGCTTTCATGTATCAGAAACCGGAATATTTGAAATTTGGTCTCGATGACTGCATCCATGTGCCTTACCGGCTCGATCTCATTCCCGGGGCGAAGCAGGTCATCGCCAATGCCATGTACTCCGGCGCTTATGGCGCCACCATCAGCGGCTCGGGCCCAACCATCATTGCGTTTGCACCGGCTGCGGATGCAGACCGAGTGGGGATGGCCATGGTAGAAGGCTTCAACTCCGCGCAGATGACTGCCAGATACCTGGTCCTGGACTTTGACCAGAATGGTATTATGTCTGTATAAAAAATGTACACATTGAAAGCCCAGATTTCTGCATGGCCAGAGATTTGGGCTTTTTATTGTGTGGCAGAACATTTATAATAAGGGAGATTATGATAGGGATAAAAACAAATATAAGG
>CAVEMF010000305.1:0-2856 GCA_963616715.1 Ruminococcus bromii
TTGCGGCGCTTCTTAATTTGTGCGCCGCACCACCACTCCTCACTCCTCACTCCTCACTCCTAACTCCTTCCTCCTCACTATCATCAATCGCGCCCTTATCCCCTATCCCTAAGGAGTCATCATGCATGAAAAAGAATTAGCCGCCTGGCTTGCCGCCTATGACGGGCCGCCGCTTCGGCTCATGGAGGTCTGCGGCACCCACACGTCGGCGCTGTATCGAAGCGGGCTTCGCCAGATGCTGCCGCCGTCTATTACCTTCCTCTCGGGGCCGGGGTGCCCGGTGTGCGTGACGCCCACGTCCTATATCGATAAGCTCGTTTCCTACGCCCTGACGCCGGGCCATAAGGTGCTGGCCTTCGGCGACCTCCTCGCCGTGCCGGGAAGCCGCATGTCACTTGCCGGTGCGCGGGACCGGGGCGGGGCGGTGGATTTCTTCTACAATCCCGAGGACGCGCTGGAAATCGCCAAGGCCCACGAGGAAACCACATTCATTCTCGCAGCAGTGGGATTTGAAACCACAGCGCCCATCTGGGCCGACCTGGTGAAGCGGGCTTATGAAGGAAATATTTCCAATATCAAATTCCTCACGGCCCTAAAGACCATGCCTCGCGCCATGGAAATGATATCCCAAGAGAGCCGCATCGACGGCTTCCTTTGCCCCGGCCACGTGGCAGTCATCACCGGCAGCCGGCCCTTTAGAGAAATGGCCGACGCTCTCTCCGAGACCATGGTGATCGGCGGCTTCTCGCCCGCCGAGCTCCTTCGCGCCCTGGCGCGCCTGGTCCTGGAAGCGTCGCGAAAGCACAAGGGCCTTTGGAACGAGTACCCCACGGTGGTGAGAGAAGAGGGAAATACCAGAGCCAAGGCTCTCGTGGAAGAAGTCTTCACTACAGGCGACGCTGTGTGGCGAGGCCTGGGCGCCATCGAAGGCTCCGGGCTCTACCTCTCCGAGAAATATAAATCCCTAGACGCGGGAAGCTTCGGGCTCACAGAAGACAAGATGCCAAGAGGCTGCTGCTGCGGCGAGGTCCTGACCGGCCGCATCCAGCCGCACCAGTGCCCCTGCTTTGGCCGCGCCTGCACCCCCGAGCACCCCGTAGGCGCCTGCATGGTGTCGTCGGAAGGGGCCTGCTGCGTGACATTTAGAGAGGGCAGGGAGTGACGCTGGCGCTTTAGGGATAAGGGATAGGGGATAAGGGATAAAGGATAAGGCGCGTTTGATTGCTTCCCCACTACCGTTAACCGTTAACCGTATAACCGTTTACCGCCTCACTTCACGATAGCGGGAAATGCGCCCTTATCCCCTATCCCCTATCCCTTATCCCTTTGCGCGCTAGCGTCAACTGCACCGGTATCTACGAAAGGAGTCCATCATGAACATCGAACTTCGCCACGGCAGCGGCGGGGAGGAGACGGGGAAACTCATTTCCTCCCTCTTTGCCACATATTTCACAAATCCCATCTTGGATCGCATGGAAGATGGCGCCGTGCTGCCGCCGCTTACCGGCGTGCCGGTGATGACCACCGACAGCTTTGTGGTGGAGCCTTTATTTTTCCCCGGCGGCGACATCGGGCGGCTAGCCGTCTGCGGCACCGTGAATGACCTGGCCTCCATGGGCGCGCGGCCCCTCTACCTGACCGCCTCCTTTATCTTGGAGACAGGCCTTCCCCGCGAGACCTTGGAGAAGGTCGTTTCCTCCATGGCGGACACCGCGAAGGAGGCGGGCGTCTCCATCGTCTGCGGCGATACGAAAGTGGTGGAAGGGAAAGGCGGCCTCTACATCAATACCGCGGGCCTTGGCGAGCGGGCGGCGGACTCTACTATTTCCGCCGCCTCCATGGAAGAGGGCGATGCCATCATTTTGACCGGCACCCTAGGCGACCACCATGCGGTGATCCTGACCCGGCGCATGGGCATCGAGACGAAACTAACAAGCGACGCGGCGCCGCTGAACCATTTGGTGGAAGCACTTATTTCAAGAAATATAGAAATCCACACCCTCCGCGACATCACCCGCGGGGGCCTTTCCACCGTGGCCAATGAGCTCGCCCAAGCGTCTGAGAAATCCATCGAGCTTTGGGAAGAGGCGCTTCCGATTTCCGAAGAAGTCAAAGGCCTCACCGGCATCCTGGGCCTCGACCCCTTGACCATGGGCAACGAAGGCAAAATGGCCATCGTCCTCCCCGAGCGCGAGGCCAAGCGGGCTTTGGAAATCCTGCGAGAGCATCCCTACGGCCAAGCCGCTACCATCGCCGGACGCGTGCAGGCCGGCAGCGGCGTCTACCTCAAGACCCTATTCGGCGGACGAAGAAGGATTCTACCGCTGAGAGGAGAGGGACTGCCGAGGATCTGTTGAGGAGCTGTTGAGGATTAAGGCTATCGGTTTAGTAATCAGTGATTAGTGATCAGTGATCAGTGATTAGGGCGCGTTTGAGGATAGCAGGAGATGGCACATTGTCTTTTTATTGGGGAAGAAATCGCCCTAACTCTCGTTGTTGTCCAAATGTGGCCTGATCACTGACCACTGACTACTAAATCAATATCAGAGGCATGCGAATGAGGCCGCCGTTAACCGCGCCCTGATCAGTGATCACTGATCACTAATCACTGCTCACTGATCACTAAACCGACAGCGTATTTCACCAAGGAGTCACTATGTTTCACAAATTCGACGAAAAGAACAATCGTTGGGACGGCATCGAGCCCCACATTTATAAAGAAAACCCCGGCGTCTTCCAAGACGTGACCAAACAAATTTTATTTGACAACGAAGCGGACCTCCCCGTGCAGTTCCGTTATTTCCAAGTGGAAAAAGGCGGCTACTCCTCCTTGGAGCGCCACGAGCACATGCACGC
>CAVEMF010000306.1:0-2836 GCA_963616715.1 Ruminococcus bromii
GTTCGTCCATCATGGCCTCCTCATTTGAAATGCTTTTCCTATTCTATACCATATGGGAAGAAATAGAAACGCTGGGATAAGCGATCGTGGTTTAGTAATCAGTGATTAGTGATCAGTGATCAGTGATCAGTGGTCAGTGATCAGTGGTCAGTGATCAGTGGTCAATATAAAAAGAAGCTGCAGAAATAATTCTACAGCTTCCTTATTTATATACATATATTATGAGTTGACCATGCTTGGATGATAATCAACCGTCACGGTTCGCGGCTATACTGGAGAGACCCGGTAAACGTGTCCTGATCACTGATTACTAATCACTGACTACTATCCATCATCCGCCTCCGGCACCTTCTTCCCGAAGAAGGCTACCATCATTTCTTCAGCTGGTCGAAGAGGTCTCTGTGATACCATTTTTCGGAAATCTGTTTCAGCGTGCCGTCTTTGGAAAGTTTTTCCAGCGCTGCTTCGATTTCATCAGCCAGCTTCTGTTCGTTCTTGTTCACGATGACGACAGTCTCATTGACTTTGATCGGTTCGGGAAGAGCGACGAGCTCGAAGTTCATAGCCTTTGCGATGTCTTCCACGCCCAGGTTGTTCGGATATACCAGCGCATCGTACTGGCCATTCTTCAAAGAGGTGAGGCGTTCTGCCGGAGTGAGGCCGTCCTGGATCGGTACTTCTTTCATGATGTTGTCATGCGCTGCGTTCCAGTCGGTGAGGACTTTGTAGATGCCGCCATTCGGTGTATTCGGTACCAGCTTGCCGCCGCCTTTGATCACATCTTCCAGGCTCTTGTACTTCGCTGCGTTTTCCTTGGTCATGTAAACTTCTACAGAGGAAACGCCGATCGGTGTCTTCGGCACCAAGTAATCTTTTTCACGACGAGGAGTTCTGTAGTAGCCGCCAGATGCCACTTTCGCATCGCCGGATTCCATCATCACGTCCTGGGTTTCCGGTGGAACGGCCTGGATGTCCAAGCTGTAGCTCTTCAGGTTTTTATTGACTTCCTGCCAGATGTCGTATTCATAGCCCTGGAGCTTGCCGTTTTCGTCAGCCCAGGAGAGCGGACGCTCGGTGCTAGAGAGCACCAGCTTCACAGAAGTCTTGCCGTCAGCGGCAGCGGAAGCCGCTTTCGAAGAAGCAGCCTTGCCATCATCGCCGCAGCCGGCGAAAAGGGAAGCAGCCAGAAGAGAAGCAGCGATAGCAGATGCGAGTTTCAAAGATGTTTTCATAATGAGTTCCTCCTTAGGAAATAGGAAATATAAATTCGAAATTTATCGAAGATTTGTGTTTCAACGATTTACGGTAATAGGTTCAGGGTTTCAGGTTCAAGGTTCAAGGGATGGTACGCCGCACAATTCATATAGCGGCGCAAAGTTTAAAAATAAAAACGCGAGCGCGCTGACTTTTTTAAAACTTGCGGCGCTTTTTTATTTGTGCGCCGCTCCATCCCTTGAACCTTGAACCCTGAACCTTGAACCCATTACACATAATAGCTTTCATCCCAAATCAATGAGACCGGTTTATATGATCTATGCAAGGAAACGATTTCTTTACCATGGTCACAAAGAAATCATTTCTCGGATTTTTAGTCCTTGTAGAACTGATGGAAGGCAGGAGCAGAAATGCCGATGAAAAGCAGGCAGCTGATAGCGCCCCATTTCAATTCGTTCAGTTCCTTTGCAATCAGTTTGCCCATTTGTCATCATCCTTTCTGTAATAAAAAAAGCTCTCGTCCCATAAGGGACGAGAGCTACATAGCTTCGTGTTTCCACCCAATTTTATATATCCGTCACCGGACATACCTTTGAAGGTTCTATCAAACCCTGACCCTGTATCGGGAGTTCCCGGGAAGAGCTACTATGGTTTCGCCCCGCCAAACTCAGAAATGCACTTCAGCATCCTATCCGCGTCCGCTCTCACTCTCCGGACTCGCTTGATCGTATTCGGTCTGCTTACTCTTTCCTTCATCGTTTCGTTGTGAGTACTTTACCATGGATGGAGAGGGATGTCAAGAGTTTTTTCTTTTTACATTTTAGGTTTTGG
This sequence comes from Ruminococcus bromii, assembly GCA_963616715.1. Classification (GTDB taxonomy): domain Bacteria; phylum Bacillota; class Negativicutes; order Veillonellales; family Dialisteraceae; genus Dialister. The sequence goes on from CAVEMF010000306.1 coordinate 2,047, forward strand.
GACAAGGGATAGGGGATAAGGGATAAGGGCGCGATTACGTGAAAGTGAGGAGTGAGGAGTGGAGGTGCGCTGCATCAATTCGTAAAGCAGCGCTAGTTTTAGAAATAGAACGCGCGAACCTGCTTTCTCATAGCTTGGAGCTTGTAAGCTCGCCCCACGAGACGCCTAAAAGATTTGTATATCATAGGCGGCGGCTCCACATCTTCCGGCGTCTCGAGCGATAGGCTTACAAGCTCCAAGCTCCAGGCTCCTAGCTATGACGAAGCAGGTACACGCGTCAATTTATAAAAACTTGCGGCGCTTCTTACTTTGTGCGCCGCGCCTCCACTCCTCACTCCTAACTCCTAACTTCTCACTTTTACGCCAGTCCGGCCGTCAGTCCCTGCGACGGCAGCGGGTAGGATCTTGCCGCCGGGCGCGCTTCTTCCAGTGCGCCTTCTCGATCAAGAATGCGGCGGAGGAATTGGCGGGTGCGTTCTTCTTTCGGATGAGAGAAGATGTCTGCCGGTTTTCCTTCTTCCACGATGACGCCGCCGTCCATGAAGATGACACGGGAGGCTGCTTCCTCAGCAAATTTCATTTCGTGAGTCACCACCACCATGGTGGTCCCCTGGTCTGCCAATTTCTTCATCACCGAGAGCACGCCGCCCACCAGCTCCGGATCCAGGGCAGAGGTCGGTTCGTCGAAGAAGATCACGTCGGGCTTTACGGCTACGGCGCGAGCGATGCCCACGCGCTGCTGCTGGCCGCCGGAGAGCTGGGAGGGATAGTAGTCCACCCGATCAGCAAG
>CAVEMF010000307.1:0-2829 GCA_963616715.1 Ruminococcus bromii
CGCGAGTTTTTGAAATAAGTAAACACGCCCCGCTGCTTCCCCACTACCGTGAACCGTTTACCGTATAACCGTTCACCACGATGCTATCGATAGCGAGCCGTGAAGTGATAAACTCCTACGCGGAAAGGTATGTCGCTCCATGGCCCGTCATCGGTAAAAGAGCCAGTTAACTGTTACACGGTAAACGGATAACGGTAGTGGGGAAGCAGGTAGGCGCGCTGACTTTCCAAACTTGCGGCGCTTCTTAATTTGTGCGCCGCGCCACCACTCCTCACTCCTCACTCCTCACTTCTATCGAGGGAGTCTTTATCTCTATTTTCCACTATCCTTCCCCCTCAATCTATGCTACAATGTTGGGCAAAACCATTTGTAAGGAGGGCAAATTATGTTACAACAAGTATCCGTATTCACCGCCAACCGTCAGGGCGCTTTGAGCCGCATGACGTCTATCCTGGCCAGTGAAGATATCAATATCTACACCATGCTGGCCAATGACAGCGCGGAATTCGGTATCGTCCGTCTCATTGTGGACAAGTCCGAAGCTGCTGTGGAAGTCTTGGAGAAGGAAGGCTATCAGTGCCGTGTAGACTTGGTCCTGGCCGTAGACATGGGCTCCGATAAGCCCGGCGCCTTGAATCATATCTTGGGCGACTTGCAGGCAGCGAACGTGATGATTCGCTATCTGTATATTTCCTTCGACCGCCAGACCGGCTCCCCGATCGCTGTCTTCAGCACCACCGAATCGGAGACCGAAGCCTTCCTGAAGGGCAAAGGCTACAAGCTGGTGGAGGAGTTTTAAATCATAGAATCGAAGACTGTGGAGGATTTTTTCTCTGCAGTCTTTTTCGTAGGAAGGGGACAAGGGATAGGGGATAGGACGCATTTTCTGCAAGTTAGGAATTAGGAGTGAGGAGTGAGGAGTGGTGGTGCGGCGCACAAATTAAAAAGCGCCGCGAGTTTGAAAAGTCAGCGCGTATATCTGCTTCTTCATAGCTATGAGGAAGCAGGGGCGCGGGTTTCGATTTCAAAAACTCGCGCCCCTTTCCAATTTGATGCGGCGCACCTTCACTCCTCACTCCTAATTCCTAACTTTTACCATACGCGGCCTTATCCCTTATCCTAAATCTCCTAGCGCACTCCCGTCCAATTGTGCTATAGTACTGTATAACTGATAAATCATATTTATATAAAGAGGTGTACCTATGAATATCATTGACGAATTGAAATGGCGCGGCGCTGTGAATCAGCAGACCGACGAAGAAGGGCTTTACAAGGTGGTAGGAGAGAAATCGATTTCTCTCTACTGCGGCATCGATCCCACCGGGGACAGCATGCACATCGGTCATTTGATTCCATTCATGATCCTGAAGCGCTTTCAGTTGGCCGGCCATCATCCGGTCATCGTCATCGGCGGCGGCACCGGTTCCATCGGCGATCCTTCCGGCCGCAAGACCGAGCGTGTGCTGCAGTCCCAGGAACAGGTACAGCACAATGCAGAGTGCCTGACAAACCAGATGAAGAGACTCTTCGGCGAAGACGGTTTCTCCATGGTAAATAACTACGACTGGCTCTCCAAGATTTCTCTTCTGGAATTCCTCCGCGACTACGGCAAGCTCTTTAACATCAATACCATGCTGGCCAAAGACGTGGTGGCATCCCGCTTGGACACCGGTATTTCCTTCACCGAATTCTCCTACCAGATCCTCCAGTCCATCGACTTCAAGATGCTCTACGACAACTACGACGTGCAGCTCCAGATCGGCGGGGCGGATCAGTGGGGAAATATCACCAACGGCGTAGACCTGATCCGCAAGACCGAAGGCAAGCAGGACGTCTTCGGCCTCACCATTCCCTTGATGCTGAAGGCTGACGGCACCAAATTCGGCAAGACCGCCGGCGGCGCGGTATGGCTGGACCCGAAGAAGACCTCGCCTTACGAATTCTACCAGTTCTGGTTCAACCAGGACGATCGCGATGTAGCGAAGTACCTGAAATATTTCACCTTCCTTTCCAAAGAGGAAATCGAAGCGCTGGAAAAAGAAGTGGCTGACCATCCGGAGCACAGAACTGCCCAGAGACGCCTGGCCGAGGAAGTCACCCGCTTCGTACACGGCGAAGAAGGCCTCGCGCAGGCGGAGAAAGTCACCGCCGCTCTCTTCTCCGGCAATATCCAGGACCTGTCCGGTGAAGAAATCGAAGGTGCCTTTAGAAATACCAAAGGCGGCGAAGTGCACGAAGCGCCGATCAATATCGTAGAAGCCCTCGTGGCTGCCGGCATCGAGAAATCCAAACGCCAGGCCAGAGAAGATGTAGCCAATGGCGCCATCCGCATCAACGGCGACCAGGTGAAGGACGTAGAAGCCCAGGTCTCCGCTCACCCGAATACCGACGGCCGCTTCATCATCGTGAAAAAAGGCAAGAAAAATTATTTCTCCATCAAAGTTGTGAAGGAATAAGACATACAGAAATCGGCTCGCGCTTTGTGCGTGGGTCGATTTCTTTTTATCGAACCCTCTTCCTTTGGAAGGGGGAGGGCCCGAAGGGCGGGGGTTGGCCAGAAAGTTAGGAGTGAGGAGTTAGGAGTGAGGAGTGGCGGTGCGGCGCACAAATTAAGAAGCGCCGCGAGTTTGAAAAGTCAGCGCGATTACCTGCTTCCTCATAGCTAGGAGCTGGTAAGCCCATCGCTCGAGACGCCAGAAAAAGGAAGTCCCAAAATATCGGCGGCTATTCTTTTCAGTGTCTTGTGGGGCGACCTTACAAGCTCCAAGCTCATGGCTCAAAGCTTGAAAGTGTATCGGTTGAGTGACAAATAGTGCGCGAAAGTTTTTC
>CAVEMF010000308.1:0-2808 GCA_963616715.1 Ruminococcus bromii
AATGTCCCCTCTATTGTACCACGAATTCGTCATTTCGTTGATGAAAAAGAATCATTTGCATAGCGCTTTATGCCGAATAGTCATTTATGCATGACTTCAGGTTCTCAAAATGAGAGAGAAGTGTTATAGTTATATGAGAGATTTGGTGCGCCAAATCTTTATTTCTGGGATGATGTTGTGGGGTGTAACGCTATTGGTTTAGTAATTCGTGGTCAGTGGTCAGTGATCAGGCTTGCTTGGGGCTAGTGCATACATAGCGGCAGTATTTCTATTTGTGCACTAGCTTCAAACGCGTCCTAATCACTAATCACTAATCACTGCTCACTAAACCGATAGCGTGAATCACCACTATTTCCCAATTTCCTCATGGAGGCAAAAAATGGCAAATTACAATCCGTATGAAAACATGCTTCACGTGCTCGACAAGGCAGCAGCTGTACTGGGATACAAGGAGGCGGACTATGCATTTGTTCGGTACCCCGAGAGAGAGCTTACCGTGAGCATTCCGATCATGATGGATGATGGACATGTAGAAGTATTTTCCGGCTACCGCGTGCAGCATTCCACCGCTCGCGGCGCGGCGAAGGGTGGGATTCGTTTCCATCCCGAGTCTGATGAAAACGAAGTGAAGGCCCTGGCTGGATGGATGACTATAAAGAATGCCATCGGAAATATTCCCTATGGCGGCGCGAAGGGCGGCATCAAGGTGGATCCCCATAAGCTCTCTCAGCGCGAACTGGCACGCCTGACCCGCGGCTATATTCGCAAGATTTACCCCATCATCGGACCGGACCAGGACGTACCGGCGCCGGATGTGAATACCAATGGCCAGATCATGGCGTGGATCGCTGATGAATACGCCGCTCTGTCCGGCAAATGGCAGCCCGGCGTGGTGACGGGCAAACCGCTTGTGACTGGCGGCTCTTTGGGAAGAAACGAAGCCACTGGTCGCGGCCTACTCTTCACACTGGAAACTTGGTGCGAAAAGAATGGCAAGGACATGAAGGACCTCACCATGATTGTCCAGGGCTTTGGTAATGTAGGCTCTGTAGGCGCGCTCCTGATGCATCAGAAGGGCGTAAAGATCACCACCATCGGCGACATCAATGGCACCTGGCACAACCCCAATGGCCTCAACATCGAAGAGATGTACACCTATGCGAACAGCCACGGTCGTTCCCTCAAAGGCTACACCGAAGAAGGTGCTACCATGATTCCTGACGAAGAACTCTTCGCCCAGGACGTGGACGTGATCTTCGTGGCGGCTATGGAAAATCAGCTGAATGAAAAGACCATGGAAAAAGTAAAGGCCCATCTGATCCTCGAAGGCGCCAATGGCCCCACCACCGAAGAAGCAGATGCGTATTTCGAAGCCCAGGGCATCGAAGTTCTCCCAGACGTGATGAGTAACGTCGGCGGCGTGGTAGGCTCCTATTTCGAATGGGTACAGAACCGCACCGGCTACTACTGGACCGAGGAGGAATACAACGACCGCCTGTGGAAAAAGATGCGTCAGGCCTATGAGGATGTGTATGCTTTGAAAGAGAAATACCACGTCACCTATCGCCTGGCTTCCTACATGCTCGCCCTGTCTCGTGTAGTAGAAGCGCAGAATACCAGAGGATTCTTGGGATAATTTCTCCCACGCAAAAAGGACGCCTGTGGCGTCCTTTTTGTGTGCGAGGATTAGTGATTAGTGATTAGTGGTCAGTGATCAGGGCGCATTTGGCATGCAAAAATGACCGCTCAGCTTTAGAAACAAAGTGGTCATTTTTGCTTTGCGATATAATGGATTCACTGCTTATCGGTAAGTTTTTTCATCTGGGATATGCACTTGGTAGAGATACAAAAAACACAAAACAGCCGCCCGAGCCTAGGAAACTGAGCAAACATGTTCATGCTTAGGCATAGGACCCTCTGTTTACCGACAGTGTCTTCTTCTGGGTTCATTGTAACATAATTTTTGGAAGAGAGCAAAAATGAGTGGGAGAGTAAATCGGTTTACCTGTCTGCTGGATTGCTAAGAAATTGAAATACCAGCAAGTAGAATGATAATGTTGCAATAGCCTCACGGTGTAGACCCTTGGAGAAGGGCTGGAGGGTAGCGCCGGATAGAAATGCCTCGCCAGAGGCATAATCAGCACTAGCCCTAAGCCTGCCTACTGACTCATCCGCTTCCCCACGCCGTCATCCCGAGCGTAGCCGAGGGATCCATTCTCGATAGCGGTAAGCATGCCCGCTGCCACGACTCTTCCACACGGACGCCTTTCGCCTGGCGCCAAGCTTTCATCAAAAGTTTTCTCTTTTTCTGCTATGGGTGATAGATCCTTCGGCTTCGCTCAGGATGACTGCATAAGGAACTGCTGTGTCAATAGGCATGCTTGGGGCTACTGCTGGTTATGCGCCTACGGCGCATTTCTATCCGGCCCTATGGAGGGCCCTTCTCCAAGGGTCTACTCATGTAAGGCCAGAGAAACAATTCTATGCAAACCTTCAGCATAAAATTCTCAACGTAACAGTATTTCTCATGTAGGGAGAGAGCAACGAAGAGCGACCAAGCGTTTTACTGATTTGCTCCTTTCCCCATATCGACAAACGAGCAGGTAAACGGTTATACGGTAAACGGCTCACGGTAGTGGGGAAGCAGGTATGTGCGCCTGTCATCCTTCTCTATCTCTTCTGGCGTCATGTGGGGCGGGCTTACCAGCTCCAAGCTCCCAGCTCAAAGCTGTGAGAAAGCAGGTACGCGAGCCCTGATCACTGACCACTGATCACTAATTACTAAATCTTACATCACCCGCCCTACGG
>CAVEMF010000309.1:0-2790 GCA_963616715.1 Ruminococcus bromii
AACTCGCGCCGCTTTATGAATTGTGCGGCGCACCACCACTCCTCACTCCTCACTTCTCCCTCCTCACTTTACATCCTGTCTTAAAATTAGAGAAATCAAATGATAAAATACAAAATCCTCCCCCTCGCCCTTTTGGGCCTTCTTCCCTTCGCCTCCTTTGCGGAGACCGACATGGCCTCGGTGCTCATGGCGAATGCCACCACGAAGGAAGCGTCTTATGAGGCGGCTTCCCCGCTCTTGCTTTTGTCCTGGCCCGATGACCCGGAGTCTGTGCGCTACGAAGTGGAAATATTCCGCGGCCTTCCCTCGGATCTGGATCGGAACCGGCCCGCAGAAAATCCGCTCTATCACAGCAAAAAGATTTACACCAGCGAAGTTTTGATCGATCGAAATAGCTTGGGTGATTTGGAAAATCTGTACTGGCGCGTCCGTCCCATCAATGCGGAGTGGGAAGGCATCGGTCCCTTCTCCTCGCCTAGAGAGCTTAGGAGCACCGCCAAGTCCCTCGGCCGCCGCTCGCCGTACCCGAAAGTCTATCACCCCGGCAACGGCGCTACCCTTCTCTACCCGGTCTACACCTACGCCGGCGTCCCGGACGCGGTGAAGTACGAAGTGGAAGTGACCAAGGAGTATCCGGAGAACGTGAACGACTTCCGCCCGTCGAAGCACCGCGTGTGGAGCACCGTCACCACCCTCTCCAACGTCTACGACCAAAGCCCCCGCATCGGCACCTACTACTGGCGAGTCCGCGGTATTTCCGATGCAGGAAATCCGGTGGGCACCTGGAGCCTTCCCGAGAAAGTGAGAAATAGCCCGCAGGCCCACATCGACGTGGGCATCTTCGGCGACAGCATCACCCAGGGCGGCGGCCACCTCTACCACAGTCCGGCGGACATGGCCTACAGCTACGTGGCCTACCTCGATTTCCCGGCCATCAACATGGGCAAAAGCGGCGACACCACAGAAATGATGGAGAACCGTTTCGAAAAAGACGTGCTCCCCTTCCACGTGAAGACCCTCCTCATCATGGGCGGCATCAATGACCTGCGCATGGGCCAGCCGCCGGAGAAAGTCATCGGCCATCTGAGAAATATAACGGACAAATGCCGCGCCCACGGCATCACGCCCATACTCCTCACCATCGTCCCCTTGAACCCGGACCAGATCCAGAAATACTACGGCGAGACCACCTACGAAGGCTGGCGCGATGCGGTGGACATGGTGAATGAATTCATCAAGACCCAGCCCCACATCGACACCGCCGCGCCTTTCAAAAATTTCGAAGTCATGCCCGCCGAGCTCGCCCTAGACGGCATCCACGGCGACTGGAACGCCAAGCAAATGATCGCCGGGGAGATCAATAGGGAGATAGGAAAGTTTAGGTAAAAAAACGCTATTGGTTTAGTGATCAGTGATTAGGACGCACTTGACGCTAGAGCATACATAGAGACATTGCCGCTATCGACTGAGTAGTCGGTAGTCAGTGGTCGATAGTCGGTTCGCATTTGACGTTAGAGTTAATCGCGCCCTGATCACTGATTACTGACCACTGATCACTAAACCGATAGCATGAGCAGAAATGAAATTTCTTGCAAAGAAATCATTTCCGTGCTAAGATGAAGTCATCAAGGTTCCTATATCCAATCCAGAGGACACCAAAGAATGAACCCCCGGTAGATTCCGTCAAATCTACCGGGGGTTCTTCTTGTTCAAAGCACAAGAACACGTAAGCAAAGAAGGCTTAGGCTTATCAGGCACTGCAGGATCTTACCGGTCAAGCCATTTACAGAGGTAGTGCGATACCACCCCAGCCATGACCGAGATCAGAAAATTGATTATCCAATCCATCGTAACACCTCCTTCCTGTCACGATTTCCAGGAGGATTGCAGTGTGACAAATCCATTATAGCATAGAAATAAATTTTTATTTTGCTATCTTCTTTTTATAGTGATATGATAGGGACGGTGCAGGGTGTCCATCTTCTGCTATTTGCACCATCGTTCAAAGCACGAACGGGCTTAGGCTTATCAAACACCGCGTGATCTTACCAATCAAGCCATTTGCAGAGGTAGTGCGATACCATGCCTGCCACGACCGAGATCAGAAAATTATCGAGCCAATCCATTTCCAGGAGGATTGCTGTAAGGCAAGCATGATAGGGTGGACACCACAAAAATGCCCCCGGTAGATTCTGGACAATCCACCGGGGTTTTTCGTATCTAATGCACGAGTAAGGCTCGTGTTTTTTATTGGGGAAATGCTGTTCACAAGGTTATGAACAATTTGTGAAAACCTTGTGAACAGCTGTGAAAAGCGAGGAGAAATAATTGAATAAAATTCCGCTCGCATTCGATGGTATCGAGTGAATAACCCTGTGATTTTATGTGAAGAAGTTATACACAGGAGGTCAGGGATAAGGGATAGGGGATAAGGGATAAGGGATAAGGATGCGCGTACTTGCTTCCTCCTGTCTCAAAGCTATGAGAAAGCAGGTAAGCAAGTCCCTATCCCTTATCCCCTGTCCCTTATCCCTAAACCACTAGCGCTCCGCTCACCCCAGTCCCACATCCAGCGCCATCATGATCATGAATCCTATGGCGAAGGCGATGACGCCTGTGTCCGAGTGTTCTCCGGCGGACATTTCGGGGATCAGCTCTTCTACCACCACGTACATCATGGCGCCGGCGGCGAAGGAGAGTAGGTAGGGCATGAGTGGCACCACAAAAGAGGTGAGGGCGATGGTGGCTATGGCGCCGATGGGCTCCACGATGCCTGAGAGGACGCCGCCG
>CAVEMF010000310.1:0-2766 GCA_963616715.1 Ruminococcus bromii
CACTCCTCCCTCCTAACTCCTCACTTACATCCCGCGTACCTTCTCTCTCAAAAAATTATCTCTCTTTCATCACTTAGTACCTTGCATTACAAAGTACCTTGTGGTATAGTAGTACCAACAAAGGAAATAGACTCTCGGTCAATTCCCTTTGGGCAAGAGTTTCACAGAAAGGAGCCGCTATGAATATCCAGCTCAAGAAGGGCGTCATGGAGATCGTGGTTCTCTCCATGCTTCGCCGCAAGGACTTTTACGGCTACGAACTGGTCACTGAGATTTCCAAATACATCGAAATGTCGGAAGGCACCATCTACCCTTTGCTGAACCGTTTCAAAAAGGACGGACTGGTGGATACGTACTTAGCCGAGTCTCACAATGGACCGCCGCGGAAATATTACCGCATCACCGACGCGGGCCGGAGCGAATACGAAGAATCACTGAAGGAACTGATGGAATTTAACAAAGCGGTAAAGAAACTGCTCTCTGAAGGAGGCGAGCTTCATGAATAAAACTGAATTTTTGGATCTCTTGCGTTACTATTTCCGAAACGCAAAGACCAGCGAGGTGAATGAGATCCTCGCGGACTACGAAGCCCACTTCGAAGAAGGCAAGGCCCGCGGCCTCACAGAGGAGGCCATCGCCAAAGAGCTTGGCAGCCCGAAAGACATTTACGAGTCCTACCAGTCCGAAGGCATGGTGGACGAGCGGACGAAGGCGGAGAAGCTCACAAGCTCTGCGAAGGAAGCCGCCGAAGACGCAGCGAAGACCATCGAAAAGAAATGGGACGAAGTGAGCCCACGCCTCCCCGGTGCCGCCGGAAGCGCAGCGCTCCTCACGGCTCGCATCCTTTACGCCGCAGGGCTTGCGCTCTCGATCATCGTCTTCGCCGCCACGGTCCTGGTGCTGTGCCTCCTCAACATCGAGTTCTCTCCGCTGCCGGGGCTACCGCCGCTGCCGGGACTCCATCCCATCACCATGATTTCCATCGGCGCCGCCGGACTCTTCTCCTCGCTGGCCATCCTCTTCATCGGCATCGAAGGGAGCAAGGCACTGAAAGAAGCATTTGCGAAAGGCGGTGAAGGCAAATGAAAAAAATTGTAATTTCTATCGCCCTCGCCCTGGTGGCCATGATGACCGCTGCCGTTTCCTTCATGGTGAACGACGTGGCCACTTACAAAAATTGGGTGCAGGTCTGCCGGCCGCAAATCATGGAAGACTTCGGCAAGCGAGATAAGAAAGACCGCCCGCCCATGAAGGACGACCGCCGCGGCCCCATGAGAGACGAGAAACCTCACCACGACGATCGCCCGAGGAAGGACATGAAAGCGCCGGCGCAGCCACAGACGCAGACACCGGATGCGACAGAGCAGCAATCGTAACAGGCTCAGGACTCCAAATGTCGCGAAGCTTTACCCCCTTCCTCCGGAAGGGGGGCAGGGGGGTTAGGCGAGAAAGCAGGCCCGCGAGCCAACCTCCACCGCTTACGCGGTCCCCCTCCTTCCAGAGGAAGGAGGTTACATTGAGGAAGCCAACTCCTCAATCAAATAGAAGCCCCCTTCCATTTGACTGAGTTTATATATATACTGAGTACAGGAAGAAATGGAGAGCCTTCTCTCTCAAAGCTCTCCCTATTCTCGGTTGTAAAGGAAAGGAATCCACACCATGAAGAAACTGAATGTACTCATCATCGCATCCCTCACCGGTCTGGCACTCACCGGCGGCGCCCTCTTCGGAGACAGCGTTTCCGCCAAGAGCCAGCCCAAAGCCCAGCAGGAAGTAGAACAGCCGGCCGCAGAGAAAGGCCAGCGTCCACTCAAGGACTGGGAAAAGAAATACTATGAACTGCATCCGGAAGAACTGAAGAAAGATCAGGAAAAAGGAGATCCGGAGAAGCGTCATCAAATCGATGATGACGGAATTGAATGGCATAGGATCTGAGTGAATGACGCTGGAGGTTTAGTGATTAGTAATTAGTGATCAGTGATCAGGGCGCGATTGACGCTCTCACACCTCCTTCCTTTGGAAGGAGGTCACATGGAGGAAGCCAACCCCCGCCCTTCGGGCCCTCCCCCTTCCAGAGGAAGAGGGTAAAGCGGAAGAAGCGGCCTGATCACTAATCACTGACCCCTGATCACTAACCCACACCTTATCCCCGATCCCCCGCCGCGAAAGGAGACCTATCATGACTACTCTGAAGAAACGTTTACTCATCGCCGCTGCTGCTCTTGCATTCCTCACCGCCGGAGCTGCTCTCGGAAATAATGCATCCGCCGCTTCCAACGAAGGTCGCGATTACCATATTTCCTTGGACGTAGCGAAAGGCGACCCCAAAGGCGAACCGCCGCATCACATGAAGAAGGATCGCCCGGCTCCCCCGCCCCACGTGACCAAGGAGTACAGAGAAAATCACAAGGACCAGTACAAGCCGGAGAAGAAACACGAAAAAAAAGAGAAGCACGATAAAAAAGACTGGGATAAGAAACACGAGGGCCCTCATCACAGAGGACCGGGCGGCCGTCACATGCCACCGCCCCCGCCGGAAAGAAGATAATGTGAAATTGCAAAAAGCACCGAGAGATGTCGGTGCTTTTTTGTTGTGCTAAAAGGGACATGGGATAGGGGATAAGGGATAAGGCGCGTTTCGCTGAAGTGAGGAGTGAGGAGTGAGGAGCGAGGAGTGAGGAGTGGTGGTGCGGCGCGCAAATTAAGAAGCGCCGCAAGTTTGGAAAGTCAACGCGCTTTTACCTGCTTCCCCACTACCGTAAACCG
>CAVEMF010000311.1:0-2755 GCA_963616715.1 Ruminococcus bromii
GCGCATTTCTATCCGGCGCTATCGCGCGACCCTTCTCCAAGGGTCTACTCACGTAAGGCTTGCGTAACCATGTGCAGCTGCCGCCAGCATGCCAGTCGCCTCTAGCTCCGAGCTCAAAGCTATGACGAAGCAGGGATATGCGCTCTTATTTCAAAAACTCGCGCCGCTTTATGAATTGTGCGGCGCACCTTCACTCCTCACTCCTCACTCCTCATTCCTCACTTCTACTAAGCACGCCAGAATCCCCCATGAATATTTCATGAGGGATCCGCAGAAAGGGATTTTAAAGTCTCTTATTTATATACCTTATATATAGGTATCAGATTTTCTGAGCGTCGTTTGCTTCAGCGAGGGCTTCGGCTTTAGCAGCTGCCTTTTCTTTTTCAATGACAGCCTGGAAAGCGAAGACTTCTTCTTTGATGACCGGAGCCAGGATCAGGATGGAGATCAGGTTCGGGATAGCCATCAGAGCGTTTGCGATATCAGAGAGGTTCCATACCAGATCGAGAGTCTGGGTAGCGCCTACATAAACCACCAGGCAGAAGACTACGCGATAGATGATGTTGTACTTATGGGTACCGAAGAGATATTCCCAAGCCTTTTCACCATTGTATTCCCAGCCGAGGATGGTGGAGTAAGCGAAGAGGATGATGCCGATAGAAACGATGTAGGAACCGATTTCACCAATGTTTGCGGAGAATGCTGCCATGGTCAGACCTACGCCGGTGAGCGGCTTGCCGTCAGCACCTACAGTGCCGAGGACGCCGGATGCTGCGATGGTGATACCGGTGATGGAGCAAACGATGATGGTATCGATGAAGGTACCGGTCATGGAGATGTAGCCCTGTCTTGCCGGATGGTCAGTGGTGGAAGCGGCTGCGGAGATAGCTGCAGAACCGAGGCCGGCTTCATTGGAGAAGCAACCACGAGCTACGCCGTAACGCATAGCGTTCATTACAGAAACGGTGATAGTACCAACAACGCCGCCTTCTACAGCGGAAGGATCAAATGCCATCATGAAGATGAGATAGAGACCATGGGGCACGTTCTGGATGCCGCCGATGATGCAAGCCAGGCCGCCGAGGATGTAGAAGACTGCCATGCCCGGAACGACTACAGAAGAAACTTTGGAAATAGAAGTGATGCCGCCAACTACAACTGCCAGAGTCATGAGTGTGAGCGCGATGCCGATGATTTCAGAAGAAATACCGAAGGTAGCGGTGACTGCGGTAGCGATGGAGTTCGCCTGGGTCATGTTGCCGATACCGAAGGAAGCGATGACTGCAAAGAGTGCGAACATGGTACCCATGAAGATACCGAGTTTCTTATTTTTGAAACCGTTCTTCATCGCGAACATCGGGCCGCCTTTCATTTCGCCCTTCGCGTTCACTTCGCGGTACTTGAAGCCAAGCATACATTCAGAGAACTTGGTGGTGAGGCCGAAGCAAGCGGAAATCCACATCCACACCAGAGCGCCAGGGCCGCCGGCAAACATGGCTGTAGCAACGCCTACGATGTTACCGGTACCGATGGTAGCCGAGAGAGCTGTCATCAAAGCAGAGAATGGAGAAACGTCGCCGCTGCCCACCTTGGTGGTACGAGACTTCTTCGCGAATACACTCTTCAAAGCGTAAGGTAAATTTCTCCAAGTCAAGAAGTGAAGCTTCAAGGTCATGTAGATCCCGGTCCCTACCAAGAGACAAAGCATCACGGGGCCCCAGACAAAACTGTCTATGTCCCCTACAATTTGGTTGATTTGCACCATATCCATTTTTAAAATCCCCCTTGTTTCCCGCAAAAAATAATTTTGTAAAAAAATCGCCGCACTCAGTCCTGCTCGGTACTGAAGCTGGCGATTTCATTTTTGCGTGAAACGTAGGAGTTACCTGCGTGCCAGCCCTGTCCTTTTGCCTGAGAGATTCAGAATTTCTACGGGTGAAATTCTTTCACACCTTCGGCGCCCACATCTTTGCAGTGAGCCTCTCCAGAGTCGTGTCCATACACAGTTCCTTGCTCATACTGAGCGCCTGATAGTGTTACTCCTTCGGCAGAGGGTTTGGGAAATCCCCGCCCTCATTTTTCAGTGTACTTCATCCACTTTGGTATGCGGCTTATGAAATTGTACATCTTGACGATTTCGCAAATCTGAATTCCGCTTTCGTCAAGTGATAACTAGATTATACACGAACAAAATAGAAATGCAACAATTATTTTAAGTGTACGCTTTTTATTGTGAACCTTTACAGGAAATAAAAAGCACGCCATGCGCGCTCACGAAGATTTTTGGAATCTTTACGAAAACGAAATCATAGCGTACTTTTGTGTGCATACTTTAAATGCGTGAAAAAACAATGAAATTTAGTGATCAGTGATCAGGGGTCAGTGATCAGGGGTCAGGGCGCGTTTGGCGCTAGAGCATACTTGGAGATGTTACCGCTATCGGTTTAGTGATCAGTGATCAGTGATTAGTGATCAGGACGCGCTTACCTGCTTCGTCATAGCTAGGAGCCGGGAGCTTGGAGCTTGTAAGCCCCTCCCACGAGACGCCAAGAGATGTTTCTTCAATAACGGAATTTTAAATACCAGCAGTTCAAATAGCAATGTTGCACTAGCCTCAAGGAGTAGCCCCTTGGAGAAGGGGCGCGCGATAGCGGAGGATAGAAATGCGCCGTAGGCGCATGCTCAGCATTAGCCCAAAGCATGCTGATGTTTGCGTAAGGCTTTGCATGATACTGCTACTGCTGGTTATGCGCCT
>CAVEMF010000312.1:0-2747 GCA_963616715.1 Ruminococcus bromii
CGACCACCGACCACCGACTACCGACTACTAAACACAAAAAGCGGTATACCAAATAATAATTGGGTATACCGCTTTTTCATTATCTATTATCCACTTTTTCCGGATTCATATCGTGGCGGAGGAGACGGTAGCGGGCGAAGTCGCGCCATTCGGTGCCTGGGATGCCGTAGTTGCAGTAGGGGTCGATGGAGAGGCCGCCTCTGGGGAGGAATTTGCCCCACACTTCGATGTAGCGGGGGTGGAGGAGTTTGATGAGGTCTGTCATGATGATGTTCACGCAGTCTTCGTGGAAGTCGCCGTGATTTCTAAAGGAGAAGAGGTAGAGTTTCAGGGCTTTGCTTTCTACCATGTATTCGTCGGGGATGTAGGAGATATAGATGGTGGCAAAGTCTGGCTGCCCGGTCTTGGGGCAGAGGCTGGTGAATTCGGGGCAGTTGAATTTGATGAAGAAGTCCCGATCTTTGTGTTTGTTGGGGATTCGTTCGAGGAGATCCGGGTTGTAGTCGTAGGTGTATTTGGTGTTCTGGCTGCCTAGCTGGGTGAGCTGGTCTAAGCCTTCGCGGGTTTCGGACATGATGGTTTCCTTTCTGTGTTTAGTAGTCGGTGGTCGGTGGTCGGTAGTCGGGGCGCATTTTCCGCTATATAACCCTCTTCCTCTGGAAGGGGGAGGGCCCGAAGGGCGGGGGTTGGCTTACCCATCTTTTTCTAACCAACCTCCACCGCTTCGCGGTCCCCCTCCTTCCGAAGGAAGGAGGTTACGCTGTGGTAAAACGCGTCCCGACTACCGATTACCGACTACCGACTACTTACATCGATAGCGTTCAAATGCAAAAATTATATTTCCTTCGCTGCTTCCCTGAGTCGGTTCTCGTTATTGCTGCCGGGGAACCATTGGATGCGGAGGGGTTTGTGGAATGTTTTTTCGAAGTCTTTCAAAAGATGGCCGGTGGCGTGGGCGGGGACATCGAAGTTTTCCAGGTTCGTGTAGATGCGAAGGTCCATGGCGTGGCTGCAGGAGGAGCAGACGAGGCGGGTGATGCTGTGTTCTTGGCTTTCGTCGAGGCCTTCGGCCAGGGCGAGGAAGAGGGAGAGCATGCGGACTTGTCGCATCTGGGCAGCGGAGAGGATGTGGGCCTGGCCATTGGCTTTGAGGTATTTCCCGGAGTAGCCGTGGTGGAAGGCGCAGATGAGGGCGCACATGACTTGTTCGCTGTGGGACCAGCCGAAGATGTGGGCGTTGGCGGCCATGTAGGCGCTGTGGCGGGCGTGGCTGTAGTAGTTGATGAGATTTCCTATGTCATGGAGGAGGGCGGCGGCGGTGAGGATGTCTCGCATGCGGCCATCGAGACCATGGACTTTTTGCCACTGGTCAAAGAGGGAGAGGGCCATGGCGGTGACGTAGCGGGTGTGGAAGGCGTACTCCATGGGGAGGGTATCGAGGTAGTTTTTGACGGAGCTAAGGAGCATGTCTTTTTCGCGGTGGCCGTCGCTGTCGTAGATGGGGTCGTAGTAGTGGAAGAAGAGTCCTTCGCGAAGGCCGCAGCCGGAGATGGCGAGGTAGGGGGCTTTGGCTTTGCGGATGATTTCTTGGACGACAAGGGCGCCGGCGACGATGATGTCGGCGCGTTCGCTGGAGAGGCCGCTGATTTTCTGGCGTTCTTCGTAGGTTTTGCCGGTGATCATGCGGACTTCTTCGAAGAGGTCTTCCACGGGGAAATGGTAGTTGTGCAGCTTGGGGAGGGGGTAGCTCACGGTGCGCTGGTGGATTTTCGCCAGGTTGCGCACGGTGCCGCCGATGCCGATGACTTCCATGGGGGCTGTGGGGAACCAGTCAATTTTGGCAAGGACGCCTTGGATGAAGTTTTTCATTTCCGCGAGTTTTTCGGCGGTGACGTCACCGGAGGACTGGAACATTTCGGTCAGTGTCACGGCGCCGATGGGGATGCTGATGGAGCGGATGCGTTTCTTGTCTTTCACCAGGGTGATTTCTACGCTGGCGCCGCCAAGGTCGAAGAGGAGGAAGTCTTTCTTGTCGATGGTGTGGATGACGCCGGAAAATCCCAGGGCTGCTTCGGCTTTGCCGCTGATGATGGTCATGGGGATGCCGGTGGAGAGGCGCACGCGCTTCAGGAAGGAGGCGCCGTTCACTGCGTTTCGGACGGCGGCGGTGGCGACGGCGAGGACTTTCTTGATGTGCTGCACTTCGATGATGTGGGCGTAGACGGATAGGCAACGGAGCGCCCGCTGCTGCGCTTCTTCGGTGAGGATGCGGGTGGAGAGGGTCATGCCTTCGGCAAGACGGATGGATTTCTTTTCTTGGTAGATGAGCTTGTAGGCGCCGTGTTCTCCGATCTGCATGATGATGAAGCGGATGGAGTTCGAGCCCAGGTCGATGATGGCGATGCGTTCCATAGGTTCTCCTTGTTGTAGATTTTTGTTATTGCGATGTAGTTCTATTTTACAACATAGTGGGGCGGATGAAAAGATGAGATGGATTTCCTAAATAGGGGGTTTTGTGGTATACTTTTGAGAGAAATAAAGGGCTATGGGTTTAGTGATTAGTGGTCAGTGGTCAGTGATCAGGACGCAATTTCCGCTATCGGTAATGGCTCGATGGCTTCGCTCAGGATGACAGCATGGAAGGTTGCTGAGTCAGTAAGCACGCTTACCGCTATTGCTGAGTATGCGCCTATGGCGCATTTCTATCCGGCGCTATCGCGCGACCCTTCTCCAAGGGTCTACTCACG
>CAVEMF010000313.1:0-2727 GCA_963616715.1 Ruminococcus bromii
CGATTTAATCGGTGCTTCCCTAGAACGATAAATCGCCGGTGCAACAGGATGGTACTCCATTTCGTGCTGTCGTTCAAAGAACTATTAACGGTTATACGGTAAACGGTTTACGGTAGTGGGAAAGCAGGTAAACGCGTTTGCCAATTTCAAAGTTTGCGCCGCTTTATGAATTGACGCGGCGTACCACCACTCCTCACTCCTAACTCCTCCCTCCTCACTTTTACCTCCCACGTAATCGAGGTAACATCATGATTAGTATTGCCATTATTTCCGGCGGCACCTCGGGCATCGGGCTCGCTACGGCGCGTCTGCTTGCTCGAGACGGTTACCGCACGGTACTTTTAGGAAGAAATATAGAAAAAGGAAAGGCTGCGGAGGAAAGTGTCCCGGGCTCTCTCTTTATCCCCTGCGATGTGACGAAGACGGAGGACGTAGAGAAAGCAGTCTCCGCCGCAGCAAAGCTGGGGAAGATAACGGGGCTTGTGATTTCCGCCGGCATCTATGGGGAAATGCTTTTGGAAAATACCAGCGACGAGGACATCGAAAAATTTTTCTCTGTCAATGTGTATGGCGCCATGAAGCTTGCCCGCGCGGCGATCCCTTACATGCGGGGGGCCAAAGGGAGCATCGTCACCGTGGCCTCTGACGCGGCCATCCAGGGCAATGTGCAGTGCAGCCTTTATGGCGCCACGAAGGCGGCGCTCTTGGGATTCACCAAGTCCCTGGCCTTAGAGCTGGCGGTGGAAGGCATCCGCGCAAACGCCGTCTGCCCCGGCGACGTGGATACACCGCTCCTGGAAAAGCAGCTCGTTACCTACGGCGGCTCTCGGGAAGAAATGGGAGACTGGTATCCCCTGGGCCGCATCGGCCAAGCGGAAGAAGTAGCCGAAGCCATCGCATTCCTAATTTCCAAGAAATCCTCCTTCATCACCGGCGTGGCCATCCCGGTGGATGGGGGCTTGACAGACTGGTAAACTTTAGGGATAAGGGATAGGGGATAAGGCGCTAGTGATTGGTATCTCATTTCGACAGAAGCCTTCTTCTCTGAAGAGGATGATGCCTGTACTCGCCTATGCATCACCAACCCCATGGGCACCCTCTTCATAGAGGAGGGATTAGTGTGATTGACTAAGTAGTTAAATGCGTCCTTATCCCTTATCCCTTGTCCCTTATCCCTTTTATTCTTCCCCCCAACTTTGTATAATAGAATCAGCAATAGATTATATTTCCTGTGATCCGGGCAATCCGGAGAAGGAGGTCAATCATGAGTGAAGAAAAAATTGTGGAAGCTGTAGAAAAAGTAGAGGCCGTAGAAGCTGTAGAGACTACGGAGAAGGCGCCGGTGGTTCGCGCGGAATCGGCTCCGGTGGTGAAGGAAGAGGCTAAGGTGCCTATGGAAAAGCCGCAGGCCGAAGTGCCGGCTGTGGTGGAAACGGAAGAGAACCACGTGGACTCTCCAGAGGCGGATGTGGAAATCCATATCATCGATAACCGCGATGAAGAAGCAGAGAGCCTTATTCGCTGGGCAGCCGGCCGCGCTGGCGTCATCGTAGCGGCTCCGCTTCTTGGCACCGCGGCTCTCATCGCCAATGAAGTGTATATGATTTCCAAAATCGGCACGGTCTACGGCGTGGATATGAGCCAGAAAGCAGCTCTCTCCTTCATCGGCTCTTTGGGTGCTACCGTTGTCGGCAGCACATTGGCGACGTTGATCCCGATTTCTCTCATGCAGATCCCCATCGGCGTCACTGTCACCTACGGCGTAGGCAAGGCAGCACAGCGCTGGATCAAAGACGGCATGCCCGACGACACGCGCCCCTATAGAGCGGTCTTCGAAGAGGAAAAAGAAGCAGCCAAAGAAGAAGAGAAGGCGCTGGAAGAAAATCCGAAGAAGGATGAACCGCTGGGCGATGAAAAGAAAGATTTCCGGGAAGAACTCAAAAAGACTTGGGACGATGTGTATCCCGAAAAGGCCCATGAAAAGCTCACCGAGCTGACGGATCATATTTCTGAATCGGCTGGCGTCTTGGGAGAAAAATTCATCGCTGCTTTGAAAAAAGTAGGCGTCACTGACGAACAGATCGAGAAGGCGAAATACACCGCCCTCGGCGCCGGCGAAGTGGCCCAGGAAACCGCCGAAAAGACTGCGAAAGATCTCCAAGCCATCGCACGCATCAAGTCCAGAGAATTCAAGAAGGACGCTGCCAAGAAAGCCGAAGAGCTCCGCCTGCAGGCGAAGGACCAGATGGAAGTGCTGCAGAAGAAGGGCGAAGAAATGAAGCGCCAGTCCGAAGTGCAGTCCCAGCAGATGAAGCTTCATGCTGAAAAGTTGAAAGCCCAGGCCAGAGTGCAGATGCAGGAAGCGAAGATCCAGGCCAATAAATTCAAAATCCAGGCCCAGGAACAGGCTGAAGCGGCGCAGGCCAAAGCCCAGGAAATCTCCGACAAAGTGAAGACCAAGACCGCAGAGTACAAAGAAGCAGCCGAAGCCAAAGCCAAGGAAGCGAAGGAAAGCCTGAAAGAAACCAAGGAATCCCTCAAAGGCACCGCCGAAGAGTACAAGGCCAAGATCGAAGAACGGGCAGCCCAGAAACAGGCCGAAGCGGAAGAGAAGAAGGAATAGCATGTGGCCGCCTTCCAGAGGAAGGCGGGGCTGGCGGTTTAGTGATCAGTGATCACTAATCACTAATCACTAATCACTAATCACTAATCACTGATCACTAAACC
>CAVEMF010000314.1:0-2698 GCA_963616715.1 Ruminococcus bromii
TTCTATCCTCCGCTATCGCGCGCCCCTTCTCCAAGGGGCTACTCCTTAATGCTTGTATAACATAGTTGTTCTGACTGCTGGTATTTACTCCGCTTAACTTAATAGCATTACCCCGCAAACTTCTTTACCACGGTGCGTCTGAAGTCTGATGTCTAATGTCTCCCGTCTAATAGCTTCCCTGGCTGTGCAAGGCAGCAAGTACGTGCCCTCCTCCACAAGCCCTGAAGCGAAGCAAAAAATGAGACCGCAGCCAAAACGCGGTCTCATTTCTAATTTCTCATTGTCTCAATGTCTCAAAGCGCTCATTCCTTCACGTACGGCACGATAGCGCTGCCGTGAGGAATGATGTTGATGCGATAGTCCGTCTTGCCTTCCTTCGCCAGCTGCGCCTGCGCCAGGGCCCAGGCTTCTTCGAGGGTGGCCACGGGAATCTGGTGGGTCCTCTCTCTCAGCACGTCGAAGTTCTCCGGCTTGGTGACGATGTAGACCGTGTGGGTCATGGCAGTGGTGAGATTTTCAAAAGCCACGAAGAACGGAATGGTGAAACATTCGCGCAGGCCCTTTTCCATTTCCACCAGGTTCGGATACTTGAAGCTATCCAAGTACGCCGCCGGTTCCTTGATGTCCTCGGCTTCGATCATGGTGATGATGATGCCGCCTTTTTTCGTTGCGATTTCCGCGGTGGTGTAGCACTTGGTGCCCTGGTAGAGGTTCGTGTCCTTCGGGTAGCCGCCGGCGGAAACAATGGTCACGTCGGCCTCCTGCTTCATGGGTACCTTCTGGAGGCGATAGGTTTCCTTCGTGCCTTCGAGCCAGGCTTCGTAGGGATCGCCGCCGACCATGGAGGAAATACGCCCCTCCTCATTGATGATGGAGTGCACCAGGAAACAGGGCTTCACCATGTCGCAGGCTTCCTGCATATCGCTGGAAACCGGATTTCCTTCAATCTTGAGAAGCTTCGCATCGGGATTGATGCCGCTCCCCAGAGACGCGCCGAGGGCGTGGCAATGGTTCTGCTGCACCGTTTCAAAAGAAGCAACGCCCGGAAGGATCAGCTTTCTGCCGCCGCCAAAGCCCGCCATGTCGTGGGTGGACACCGCATTGATCAGGATCACCTTGTCCGCTTCCGCCACGCGGGTATCGATCCACACGTCAGTGCCCAAGGTGGTCGTCCCCATGAATGTGTGCATGGACTTGTCGGTGGAAATATGCTGGTACATCTTCACGCGGCGTGCCACTTCCTCGCCGACGCAGGTAATATTTTCCTCATCGGTGTGCGGGCGATGGGTGCCCTGGGCGAATACGATGTAAATATCCTCATCCGGCACGCCGGCAAGATTCAGTTCATTGATCACATGCACCGTGAATTCAGAAGCCCGGTTCCAGGCGCGGGTGATGTCCGCCACCACCAGGCACACCTTGTCCCCTGCCTTCACCACTTTCTGCAACGGTTTTTCGCCGATGGGATAGCGCATGCAGTCCAGCGTCGCCTTCTTCACGTCGCAAGCCGGCGTCGGCACACCCTCGAGCACATCAGAAATATGTTCCTCCGGCAAATTGACCGTCTGGAACCCGCGACCATAAGCCAGTTTAAATTCTTTCAAAGCCATACAAACATCCTCCCTTACAATGGTTCTACTATTATACTACATCGGGGAGGAAAAAGGGGCGAGAAAGTAGTCGGTAGTCGGTGATCGGTGGTCGGGGCGCGCGGGCCTGCTTTTCCACTTACACCGCGTCCCGGCTGGTGGTTTAGTGATCAGTGATCAGTGATTAGTGATCAGGGCACGTTTGACGCTTGCCCCACTACCGTGAACCGTTTGCCGTATGACCGTAAACCGCCCTGTTTGACGCTAGGGAAGCACGCACGGTAAACGGTTACACGGTACACGGATAACGGTAGTGAGGAAGCAAGTGCGCGAATTTTGAAAAGCCCTTTCGCATCATCCGCTCTTCGGTACTTTCTTTCAGGCCAACCCCCGCCCTTCGGGCCCTCCCCCTTCCAGAGGAAGAGGGTTAAAGCGGTGGGCTTCGCCCTTACATATGCGGCCTTCTTCATTTGCGCGCCGCACCGCCACTCCTCACTCCTAATTCCTCCCTCCTAACTTTACTAGCGCTCCCATCGCCTGCAGCACGAAAAGGAAGGCGATGAAATAGAAGATCGCCACGAGGCCTGCGTGCTCTCCGATGAATCCTAGGAACGCCGGGCCTAAGAGGACGCCGGTGTAGCCCATGGAGTTGAAGGCCGTCACGGCGGTGTCAAGGGGCATGTCATCCTGCTTGGCCAGGAGCGAGCAGAGGGCAGGGACGATGTTCGCTGCGCCTACGCCGATCATAGCAAAGAAGACGAGAGCGAGTGTCATATTTCCTGCCAAGTCCACGCCAAGGAAACCGGCCGCCGTGATGATGGCGCCGAAGAGAATTCCATTTCTTTCACCGATAGCACCGATGAGCCGGTCGCCAAAGAGGCGGAGCACCAGCATGGCCGCCGAGAAGACCGCAAAGCCCATGCTGGCCTCCGAGAAAGCAGCGCCCTTCTCACTGGTCAAGATGACGCCGGACCAATCCATCACCGCGCCTTCAGCGAGATAGGAAACAAAGGCCATCACCCCCAAAAGCAGCACGATGCCCTTAGGCGCCGCGAAGAGGGCGTGCTTCTCCGGTTCGCCGTGGAAGGGAAGGAGATGCGGGAAGAAAA
>CAVEMF010000315.1:0-2689 GCA_963616715.1 Ruminococcus bromii
CTGGCTCTTCGATTTAATCAGTGTTTCCCTAGCTCCCAGCTCATAGCTCCTAGCTATGAGGAGGCAAGCAAATGCGTCCAGACCACCGACTACTTAACCCTCATCGTCAAAAGGAGATCAACATGCAAAAAATCAGAAAAGCAGTCATTCCCGCAGCCGGTTTCGGCACCCGTTTCCTGCCGGAGACGAAGGCCATGCCCAAGGAAATGCTTCCCATCGTGGATAAGCCCACCATCCAGTACATTGTCGAAGAAATCAAAGCCAGCGGCATCGAGCAGATTTTGATCATTTCCGGTCACGCGAAGCGCGCCATCGAGGACCACTTCGACTCCTCCCCGGAGCTGGAAGAACACCTCTACGAATCCGGCAAGATGGACCTTCTGAAAGAAGTCCGCAAGGTGGCATCGGTGAAGATCCACTACACCCGCCAGCCCTACATGAGAGGCCTCGGCGACGCTATCCTGTGCGCGAAGGATTTCATCGACGATGAACCCTTCGGCGTCATCTTGGGTGACGACGTGGTGTACAACGGGAGCGGCACCCCCGCTCTCGCGCAGCTCATGGCGCAGTACGACAAGACCGGCGGCACCATCATCGGCTGCCAGATCGTCCCGAAGGACCAGGTTTCCTCCTACGGCATCGTGGACGGCATCCCCACCGAAGACCCGAACTTGGTCTCCGTAAAGGACATGGTAGAAAAACCGGCCGTCGAAGAAGCGCCGTCCCAATTCGCCGCTCTCGGTCGCTACGTCATCACCCCTGACGTTTTCGACGTGCTGGAACAGACCAAGCCGGGCAAAGGCGGAGAAATCCAGCTCACCGACGCCCTCCGCGTCATGGCGCACAATGGCAAAGTCTTCGCCTACAACTTCTCCGGCAAACGCTACGATACAGGAAATAAACTGGGCTACCTGAAAGCCACCGTAGAATTCGCCCTGAGAAGAGAAGACCTGGGGCCGGATTTCAGGAAATATCTGGAAGAGCTGGTGGGGAATAAGTAGTCGGTGGTCGGTAGTCGGTAGTCGGGACGCGTTTGACTGCTCAGTCAAATGCGATAAGCCCTCTTCTCTGAAGAGGGTGCCCGCAGGGCGGGTGATGCTATTAAACTAAGGGTTTTATATACCAGCAGTTAGAATCGTTATGTTGCGCAAGCGTTAAGGAGTAGCCCCTTGGAGAAGGGTCTACTCATGTAGGGCTAGAATAACAAATCAATGCTAAACCTTAGCATAAACCCCTTAACTTAACCAGCATTGCGCAGGGCGGGTGATGCCTGCTTCTTCATAGCAAGGCGGAAGCCAGGAAACGCCACCTGACTGTCTTGGCATCATCCGGCCTGGCGGCCACCTTCTTCAGGGAAGAAGGCAAAGTGGGGATGTAGCTAAAAGTGCCCCGACTACCGACTACCGACTACCGACCACTAAAAAAGCAGCAAACTCTTGACCACAGAGTTTGCTGCTTTTTTCTATTCTTCCTTCTTCTTTTTCTGCGCCTCGTATAGCGCGAAGTATTTCCCCTTTCTTTCCATCAGCTCGTCGTGGCTGCCTTCTTCGATCACATGGCCTTGGTCTAGGACGTAGATGCAGTCGGCATTTCTGACTGTCGAGAGGCGGTGGGCGATGATGATGGTGGTGCGGTTCTTCGCTAGCTCGTCTAAGGTTTTCTGCACCTTTTTCTCGGTCTGGGTATCTAGCGCCGAGGTGGCTTCGTCGAAGATCACCACCGGCGGATTTCTAAGAAATACGCGGGCGATGGCGATGCGCTGCTTCTGTCCGCCGGAGAGCTTCACGCCCCGCTCGCCTACCTTCGTATCGTAGCCGTGGGGGAGCGCTTCGATGAAGTCATCGGCGGCGGCGAGTTTCGCGGCCCGCTCGATTTCTTCTTTCGTCGCATCCTCCCGGCCGTAGGCGATATTTTCCGCGATAGTATCACCGAAGAGGAAGACGTCCTGCTGCACCATGCCGATGTGTTCGCGCAGGTCCCGCTGGGTCACATCGCTAAGCTTCTTGCCGTCCAGTGTGATGACGCCCTCGCTGGCTTCGTAGAAGCGAAGGAGCAAGTTCACGAGGGTGCTCTTCCCCGCCCCGGTCTCGCCCACGAAGGCCACCGTCTTTCCCGCGGGGATGTGGAAAGAGAGATGATGGAGGATGGTGCGCCCTTCGTCATAGCCAAAAGACACGTCGTGGAAATCAATGTCCCCTTGTACCTGTCCCAAGGAAATCGGATGCACCGGGTCTTGGATCGAAGGCTTGGTATCCATGATTTCTTCGAACCGCCGGAAACCCGCCATGCCCCGCTGGTACACCTCTGCCAGGATGGTCAAGCGGAAGACCGGCTTCATGAAGATATTCACATAGAGCAGGAACGCCACGAAATCAGACAAGAGCAGCGTCCCTTCGTGGATCATCCACCCGCCGGCAAGGATCACCACCACATTGATGAAATTGGTGAAGAAATTGATACTCCCCGAGAAATAGGCGATGAGCTTACTCGAAGCAAAGCGCGTGCCCCGGAGCTCTTCACTTTTCGCCGAGAAACGGGCGAGCTCGAAGTCTTCTTTCGCGAAGGCTTTCACCAGGCGGATGCCCGAGAGGCTTTCCTCCACCCGCGCACTCACTTCCCCCGCTTTCTTTCGATTCTGACGGAAAGCGGTTTTCATTTGCTTATTGACTTTCACGGTGTGGATGCTCTT
>CAVEMF010000316.1:0-2689 GCA_963616715.1 Ruminococcus bromii
CCACGAGACGCCGAAAGAAAAGAGGAAGAAACACCTGACAGTCGAATGTTAGACTTGTGGGGAGCTATTTCTCTGATAGCGTAGTTACATGCCAATTGCCACTATCAGAGCTCCTGGCTCCTGGCTCAAAGCTCCTCGCTATGGCGAAGCAGGTAATCGCGTCCCGACCACCGACCACCGACTACTCATAAGCCTACTTTATCGATTTGACAGAAAATATACAAATTTGTTACTATAAACCTATATTCATAATTGTGTATTTTTATAAGATTATGGAGATGAATGGGATGAAAAAAACAACAAAGATTCTCTTGGGGGCTGCGATGTTGACAGCTGCTTTTCTGGGAGCAGGTTGTGGGGGTAGTGACTCCAAGAGCACACAGGCCAAGTCCGGCGCCGGGGTGCCTTCGGTGATTCGTGTAGGCTCGGAGACCACCTTCCCGCCTTTTGAATTTACCAAAGATGATAAGTATGTAGGCTTTGACCTCGACCTGGCTGACGCTTTGATCAAGCAGATGGGTGGACAGATGGAATTCAAGTCCATGGGCTTTGATGCGCTGATTCCGGCGGTGCAGTCCGGACAGATCGATCTCATTGCGGCAGGTCTCGATGCGACACCTGAAAGAGAAAAGCATGTGGCTTTCTCGGATCCCTATTTCACGGATAATGGATACATCATTATTGTTAGAAAAGACAATGACGCCATCAAAGACTGGGCGGACCTCAATGGCAAGACCGTAGGCGCACAGGTGGGTACTCACCAGGTGAACCTGGCGCAGGAAGCCAAAGCTTCTCAGGTGAAGCAGCTCGACTCCAATTCCCAGGCCTTCATGGAGCTGCAGGCTAAGACATTGGACGCGGTTCTCATTGATAAGCCGGTAGGCATGTACTACCTGAAGCAGGGCGGCGACAAGGAGCTTAAGATCGTAGGCTCTACCAAAGAAGCGAACGGCATGGTCTTCGCAGTGAATAAGGAAAATAAAGAGCTGCAGGCTGCTGTCAATAAGGCGCTGAAAGAAATCAAAGCCAATGGCACCTACGATAAGATTTACGAAAAATGGTTTGGCAAGAGAGAGCAGAAGTAAAAGTGCTTCCCTTGACGGACGCTTGATTTCATGCTAATCTGTATGCACAACGAAATAGAATCTGTGGAACTGACGGAGTGATGTGGAAATGACCACGTGAACCACAGATTTCATGTGAAGCCGACCGTCTGGGCAGGGAAACCTACTCAGGCGGTTTTTGTTTGAGGAAGGGGACGCTGCGAAAATATTTCCTATGAAGGAAATATTTTCGCAGCACATCCTTTCCCCGCGCGCCCAGGTTTCCCTTCATTTTTGAAATGGAGGGATTTTTTTATGAAAAGAAATCGTTGGCTCATCGCCCTTTCGGCCATTGGGATCCACATGTCCATCGGCAGTGTATATGCCTGGAGCGTCTTGACGCGGCCGGTGATGGAGACCATGGGGCTTACCTTATCGGAGACCACCTGGGCTTTTTCTATTGCCATTCTTTTTTTGGGTATGTCGGCGGGATTTCTGGGCCCCTTGGTGGAGCGCATGGGACCTTCGCGAAGTGGCGCGGTATCAGCGGTATTCTTTGCCGGTGGACTTTTGGGGACTGCTTGGGCGGTGCATGTCCATTCTCTTTGGATGCTCTATTTCTTTTATGGCGCTGTGGGCGGCATCGGTCTCGGTGTGGGCTATATCACGCCGGTATCCACGCTGGTGAAATGGTTTCCCAATCATCGCGGCTTTGCGACGGGGCTTGCTATCATGGGCTTTGGCTTTGCGGCGCTCGTGGCCGGGCCGGCCATGCGCTTCTTGGTGGAGCGCTATGGGCTCATCGAAAATTTCCTGCTTCTCGCGCTGGTCTATGGCGTGGTGATGATCCTTTCCGCTTCCTATATCCGCCCGCCGAAGAAGGGAGAGATCCCGGTGATGATAGAGGATATCCTCAAAGCGGAAGGGGAGAAGAAAAAAGGAAATAGGGCGGCTGTGAAAAGTCTGACTCGCAAGGAAGCCATGGGCACTTGGAAATGGTACGCCCTGTGGTGGATTTTCTTCACCAATATCACCTGCGGCATCGGCCTTCTGGCGGTGGCATCTCCTATGGCCCAGGACCTCATCGGCATGAGCGCTACTGAGGCGGCATCCTTGGTAGGCGTCATCGGCATCGTCAATGGTGGCGGCCGCATCGTCTGGTCCACCCTGTCTGATTGGATCGGCCGCGGCGTGACCTATATGATTTTCTTTGCTTTCGAAGTCTTCGCCTTCTGGCAGTTGGCTTCTACTACAGAGGCGCTGTGGTTTGAAATCTTGGTATTGGCTGTGATTTCTTGCTACGGCGGCGGCTTCTCCTGCATGCCTGCGTATCTGGCTGACCTTTTCGGCGTGAAGCAGCTGGCTTCCATCCACGGCTCCATCTTGACCGCCTGGGGCATGGCCGGCATCGCCGGGCCTGTGATCCTTTCCATGATGAAAGAATCCACCGGCAGCTACGCCGCCACGCTCTACCTCTTCAGCGCCATGCTGGCGGTGGCCTTCGTCATCAGCGTGGGGCTTTATGTGAAAGGGGCAAGCGGAAGAGCGGGCTAGTGCTGCTCCCGCTGGTGCGAACATGTCGGCATTGCATCTAGGGAACCACTGATTAAATCGAAGATTCAAAAATCATAAGAATTTTTATTCAT
>CAVEMF010000317.1:0-2666 GCA_963616715.1 Ruminococcus bromii
CCGCAAGTTTGGAAAGTCAACGCGCTTTTACCTGCTTCCCCACTACCGTAAACCGTTTACCGTATAACCGTTAACCGGCTCTTGTACCGGTAACGAGCCGTGAAGCGATATACCTTCTGCGTAAGAGCTTATGGCTCCATGGCTCGCTATCGGTAGTATGCACGGTAAACGGTTATACGGTGAACGGTTCACGGTAGTGGGGAAGCAGGTAAACGCGTTTTTCTTATTTCAAAAACTCGCGCCGCTTTATGAATTGTGCGGCGCACCACCACTCCTCACTCCTCACTCCTCACTTCACCCTTATCCCCCCATTTTTCAAGTTTTCCACTTATTATATATACTTTTCTCCGCCCATCCCGTATAATAAAAAGAATGTATACTCATAAAAAGGGGGCGTAAGGTTTTTATGAGCCAAGGAAGCACAATGACTATGGAAGAATTAGAGCAGGACATGGCGTGTCTGCGCAAGGTGTTCTCGATTGTCCGATTGGTTTCGGACGAGGGGGAAACCTTCGAGGATGGGGCGGCACTGCCTGCGGGAGTTTGCCACTGTGATCCCAAGGAGACGGAAGGCCTTTGTCAGTATTGCCAAAAGCAACTTCACGGCCGTGGATTTCCGGAAGGCGGCGTGGGCCTGGATTTCAAAATTATTGATTCGGATATTTACCAGGTCTTCACGAAGCCGGTCACCATTTCCGGAAAGACGTACATCATGGAAATGCTGAAGAAGCTGACAGAAGAGGAGATGCAGCGGTCCGAAAATTACACCAAGCTGCTTTCTTACAACCGGGAGCTTTACATCGACGCCTTGACCGGCGCGTACAATCGCCGCTTCTACGAGGACCGGATGAAGAATCTCACCGGCAATGCCGGCGTGGCTTTGATCGATTTGGATAATCTCAAAATCTGCAATGATAGCTTCGGCCATGCCGCCGGCGATGCGGCGCTAAAGACGGTGGTGGACACGGTGAAGGGGCTCATCCGCAGCAGCGACAAGATGATTCGCTACGGTGGTGATGAATTCCTCCTCATCATGCCCGACGTAACGCCGGTGATTTTCTCCAAGAAGCTGCACCTGATTCAAGAAAAGGTGCGGGACGCTTTATTTCCCAAAGAAGAAGGCATGCACATCACCGTCAGCATCGGCGGCGCTATGCTCTATGATGGAAATATCGAGGAAGTCATCGCCCATGCGGACCAGCTGATGTACTACGCCAAAGCGTACAAAAATTCCGTAGCCTTGGAAGACGACATCGATTGCCAGGAAATCCCGCCGGAAATCTTTCAGAAGAAACCTTACGTACTCATCATCGACGATTCGGTGATGAATCGCGATTTGTTAAGAGAAATGCTCCAGGACAAGTACCGGATCCTCGAGGCTGAGGACGGCGAGAAGGGCCTCTATCTCTTGGCGCAGTACGGCACCCAGATCACCCTGGTGCTTTTGGATATCGTGATGCCGGGCATCGATGGCTTCGACGTCTTGGAATCCATGAAAAAGGATGGCTGGCTGCAGGATATCCCGGTCATTATGATTTCCTCCGAAGACTCCATAGAAGCCGTCGAGAGAGCTTACACCCTGGGCGCATCGGACTACGTGAGCCGCCCCTTCACCATGAACGTGGTGCGCCAGCGTGCAGCGAATATCATCCGCCTCTATGCAAGGCAGCAATACATGCTCCACTCCATGATCAATCAGCGTCATGAGAAGGAGCGAAATAATAAGATCATGATCGCCATCCTCTCCGAAGTGGTAGGCTTCGTGAATGGCGAGAGCCGCGCCCACGTGCTCCACGTGAGCAAGCTGTCGGAGATGCTCATCGAGCAGCTGGTTGCTTACCACACCTATAACATCAGCGAGAAGGAGCAGTACCTCATCTCCACCTCCGCGGCGCTGCATGACATCGGAAAGATCGCCATCGACTCGAAGATCTTGAATAAACCGGGCCGCTTGACGAAGGAAGAATTCGACGCCATGAAAGCCCATACGGTGATTGGCGCGGAAATGATCAAAAACCTCGACCAGTTCCAGGACGAACCGCTGGTGCAGGTGGCTTATGAAATCTGCCGCTGGCACCACGAACGCTGGGACGGCCGCGGCTACCCCGATGGCCTCAAGGGCGATGAAATCCCCATCTCCGCCCAAGTGGTCTCCCTGGCCGACGTCTACGACGCCCTGACCAGCAAGCGCGTCTACAAAGACGCCTTCTCCCACGAAAAAGCGCTCCAGATGATCCTAAACGGCGAGTGCGGCACCTTCAACCCCCTGCTGCTCCGCTGCCTCAAAGACATCGAAGAACGCCTCCAAGACGAACTGGCAGCCCATAATGAAAGGCTGATGAAGGAAATGGAAAAAAGAAAGTAAAAGCGGTGGTGGTTTAGTGATCAGGGGTCAGTGATTAGTGATCAGGGCGCGTTTGACCGCCAGTCTCACGCATCACTTTTTACCGTCTTCTTGGAAAAGTACTACCTTAAGCTAAGAAATTCATGCCGAGAGTAAGAGTAGATATGTTGCTCTGGCCCTACGTGAGTAGACCCTTGGAGAAGCAATGCTCTTAAGTTAAGAATTTTAAATGCACGCAGGTAGAATAATCCATGTTGCACTAGCCTCAATCCGTAGCCCCTTGGAGAAGGGGCGCGCGTTAGCGGAGGATAGAAATGCGCCG
>CAVEMF010000318.1:0-2658 GCA_963616715.1 Ruminococcus bromii
CCGTCAGGTCGCCACGGCTAAGGCCGTAGGCCTTGTAGACAGTCCCGCTGCCTACTGGTTTCTCCCCTTCCTTCATAGTGACCTCCTATAAATCGATTTCTGTTTCTACCTCATTGCCCCACACGTCCCAGCCTTCGTGCGGCTCTCGTGCGAAGAGCTCCACATAAGGACCGTAGGACACCCGCCGGATCATGGCTCTCATCTCCTCAGGCTTTCGGCTATGCTCCGTGCGCGGCGCCGTGAATCCCGTGAGCCCCTGGCATCGCTTGCCACGCTCATCGAGCTTGTATGGGAGATGTCCTTTGACCCCAAATAGGCAGTGCTCCGTGATCCCTCGGAAATACTGCCCCAGTCCCTGGCGGTCTTTCATCCATGTGATCGTGGTCACATAACGGAAGCCCCACGCCTCCATGACCTTGAGCCCATCCGGAAGAAAGTTATTCGTAACCCACAAGTACAAGTGGGCATCGTCTCCGCAAATGCCGGGGACATCCAGCGCCATGATCTCGCTCGTCTTCATCAGTGGATAGTGACGATCGGCGCCCCTTTTGATTTTGCCGCCCCCCCGTTCGAGCCACGGTGGATCAGCGTATATGGTGTGATACCTCATTCGTCCTCCTCGGGCTTCCCCATGTTTATGAGAACGAATTCGATGTAGCACGCCACATCGGCCTGTGCTTCCTCGAAGCCTTCCGTGTAGTCCCTCATCTCACCAAAGAGACTTCTCTCCGGCGTGATCGAGGTCAGGTAATCCGCCACTTCGTCAATATCGGCGACCGCCGGAACTTTGAGCCCTTCGCTATCCCCGATCATGTCCTGGATCCATTCGGCTGCCTTCGCCCATGCGTCCGCCTGCCCCATCTTGTTCCAGTCCTTATCGGTGGTGCTGCCTCTCATGAACTGCTTCATTTCCAGTCTGTGACTCTTGCAGTTCATGAACGAAATCACGCTGCTTACCTGAAATCTGTCTAATACCTTATTCATAGTGCCTCCTAGTGGTTAGACCGCCCCGTGATCCGCCGGGGCGGCGCGTCTTAGTCGTTAATCTTCTCGCCGTAGCAAGTGACCGCCCAGTTGATGAACCGAACCGCTTCCTTGCCGCCCTCCAGCCAACCGGCTCTGTAGGCCTCGCCCTTCTTCTCGGCTGCTGGTGCTCTGTCATTGACCTCTTCGAGGATCTGAACAACATCGAAATCCGTGAGCCCGTTGTCCTTGTAGAAATACATCTGCTCTTTCACATACAGGAAAGCGTCGCGCATCCCGTAGCATTCCTCGCGGCGATCCTCGCATTCGTCGCCCTTTCTCCATACCTGGCTAAGTCTGACGCTCAGATACTTTTCCACGTTCCTGATGTCTTTTCTTTCGATTCTTTTCATAGTGTGACCTCCTAAATCCAATTCGTTATGTATGCTTAACTAGTTAGGTAAAAAAATTTCTTCTACGCTTGATTCAAGTGCTTCCGCCAGCTTGAGCATTGTACTGATCTTTACATCTACTAAAGCCCCGCGCTCAATATTCGCGATCGTCACTCTGGAAATCCCTGACTTTTCCGCCAGTTTCTCCTGCGTCAGCTTTTTCTCCATGCGCGCGCGCATGAGTCGTTCACCCATATTCGCTCTCCTTTCTGGTTAAGTCTGCTTAACCGTTAACCATATGATAAACCCTTAGTCGCTCTTTGTCAAGCGCACTTTACAAAATAGCTTGATTTTTTGTAAAATGTACTTATCAAAGGAGGTTGAATAAAATGTCTTTATCTGAATTCCTAAAAAAATATCGAGAAGATCATGAACTCTCTATGGACGATTTCGCCAAACTATGCGGGCTCAGTAAGCCTTATATCTCTATGCTAGAAAAGAACCGCAATTCAAGAGGCGGGAAAGCGATCACACCATCAATTCGCACCTATGAGAAGATCGCGCGGGCCGTTGGACTATCAGTCGATGAGCTGATGCGCTTGCTGAATGGGGACGAAATGGTATCACTTGCAGACCCAGAGCCGGAGCCCGCCGCTCTTGCCCCTGATGAGGAGGAGCTGGTGACGAAGTACCGCCAGCTATCGCCCGACGGGAGGAACACGATCCGCGACATGGTCGATTACCAGCTCTTCAAGGAAATTGCACAAAAGGACGTCGAAAAGATGGGAATTGCATAAAGGTGGATTTCGTGAAAAAGCAGCGGATCGACTAATAACCTGCACTGCCAATTTGACAGACCAGCTTTCCCACTGACGGCTTCCGCTTCCGCCAATAAAAAAAGCAGCCGTTTCCAAATCGAAAACAACTGCATACAAAAATCGGGGGCAAGTCATGACCCGCCCCCTGCAAAACGGTTGCCCGTTTTCAAGTACCTACATTATATACCATTTTGCCGGCGCCGGCAAAATAGTAAGACCATTTCGTGCACGTACCCAAAATGGTCTATTCCTAGAATTACGAAAGCAATATTCATTTTATGAATATTGCAATTTCAGATAAGCCAATAGCTAATTAAAATACCGTGTCCATACGGGAATATGGACACGGTTCGCCGATATGCCGAACCTCGACAAAGGAGCATATCAGCAGGTTGCAGTGAATAGGAGGTCTCTACTACATGATTATTACACCACAGAACGCGGGGTGGGCGCATGACTAGAAAATACAATCAAGGCAGCGTATG
>CAVEMF010000319.1:0-2612 GCA_963616715.1 Ruminococcus bromii
AAGAGGGCGTGCTTCTCCGGTTCGCCGTGGAAGGGAAGGAGATGCGGGAAGAAAATGAGCACCAAGAGAATGAGGAGCCCGTCGTGAACCCAGGCGATGTACATGAGCGGAAGGCCCACATAGGCCAAGGCCGAAAAGAGAGCAGCGCCGGCGAGGTTCCCGATGCTGTAGCACGCGTTGGTGACCGACATGATGCGATTGCCCGACTCCTTCTCCATCACCATGGCGTTGAGATTCATGGACACGTCGGTGATGCCAAAGCCGGCGCCAAAAACGAAAAGTGCTGCGCCGTAGCACCACATGTTTGGAAGGATCGGAAGGATGGCCAGGACCCCGATGAGGAGCGTCGCCGAAAGTCTAAGCGCCCCGCGGCAGCCCAGGTGCTTGATGAAAATCCCATTGAATGGCATGATGAGAAACGCCGCAAAGCCCAGGCACAGGAGCACCAGTCCCAGCACATCCGGCGCCAGCTGCAATTTCTCCTTCACGTAGGGAATCATAGGCGCCCAGCTGGCGATGGCGAAGCCGCTCATGAAATAAGCGCCCCGCACCGCCCATAAAGCTTTCTTCCAGTCGGGGATTAGTGGACTTGTCATATGGCAGTTCTCCTTTTATGTAATAGCGATGAAATGATTTCGGTTTAGTAATTAGTGATCAGTGATCAGTGATTAGTGATTAGTGATCAGGGGTCAGTGATCAGGACACGCGTACCTGCTTTCTCATAGCTTTGAGACAGCAAGTATGCCCCGCAACACATCGTGCATCGCGCCCTTGCCCGCGCCCCCTCTTTGTGAGATGATAGAATCATAAACTATGGGGTAAGACCATAGTCAAGGGCTTTCCTCACTTGAAATTTATATTTCCCATGCCAGCAAAAAGCGAAACTCTCCCACGCTCTGATCACTAAAACCTCCAGCGTAGAGCGGCGAGAACTGACGCCCTGATCACTAATCACTGATCACTGATCACTAAACCAAAGGAGAAATTATGCTAGAGCCCACCCCCTCCTACCTCACCACCGGCGAATTTGCCAAAGCCTGCGGCATCACGAAGGACACACTTTTCCACTACGACCGCATCGGACTCGTGAAGCCGGTGCGGGTGCTTGCCAATGGATACCGCTACTACTCGCCGCGGCAGATTTTGGAAATCGGCCTCATCCAGACCATGCAGACCGCTGACTGTAGCCTGTCGGAAATCGGATCCTACATGGCCCAGCAAAGCCCCGAGCAATATTTGGAAATCTTAGAAGAAAAAGAGCAGCTACTCACGCAAAAAATCAAAGAGCTCCGTTTCAATCAGCACCTCCTCCGCGAAGCCGCCCGGATCACAAGGGAAGCCATGGACGCGGTCTATGAAGAGCCCTTCCTTCACGAAGAGAAGAAGATTTCCCTCCTCGCCAGTCCCTTGGCGCCGGCGGCCGGGGAAAAAGAAAATCTCATCCTCACCGCCCGCCACTACGACTACTGCGTGAAGAAAAAGCTCCCCATCAGCTGGCCCACGGGCTGCATCATTTTGCAGGAGCACTTGGAAAATCATATTTTCCACAAGCCCGACCTGTGCTTCGACACCCTCCACGGCGCCTGCCGCGACCCCCGCATCCACGTGAAGAAGGCAGGCTTCTACCTCTCCATCTATCACAAAGGCGGCTACAGCAGCCTCCCCGCTGTCTACGAGTCCCTCTTTGCCTACATGAAATCCCACGCCCTCACCTTAAGCGGCCCCTCTTACGAGCAAGAGCTCATCAATTTCTTCTCCGAGCCCAATAGCCATCGGTATGTGATACGGATCGATATCGCCGTGAAGCGATAGGGGGTTAGTGATCAGTGATCAGTGATCAGTGATCAGGGCGCGCGTGCCTGCTTTCCCACTTATGCCAAGTACGGCTAGCGGCATAGTAGTCGGTAGTCGGTGGTCGGGCCTCGCGTACCTGCTTTCTCATGGCTTGGAGCTGGTAAGCCCGCCCCACGAGACAGCAACGTTAGCATCAAGCGCGGTATCACTTCTCGCCTCCGCCGTCCAACACGCCCGCTGACTCCAGAGAGGCTCCCAGCTCCAAGCTCATAGCTCCTCGCTATGAAGAAGCAGGTACGCGCGAACAGACTACCGACATCCATCCTTTTTCTCCCTTCCCTTTTCATGCTATAATGAGGACAGAAGGGGAGGTGTCCCATGAATGTAAAGCGCAATTACAAAGATTCTCTATTTCGAGATATTTTCAACAACAAGAGACGACTCATCCGGCTCTACAAAGCTTTGACCGGTGAAGATATTTCCAAAGAGAAAATCCGCATCACCACACTTCGCGGTGCGTTCATGAATGATATCAAAAACGATATCAGCTTCTCGGTAGGTGGCAAGTTGGTCATTCTTTTGGAGCACCAAAGCACTTGGAATCCAAACATGCCATTCCGTTTCCTGGAATATGTGGCCAAGGTCTACAACCATATCGTTGACTCCGATGTCATCTATCGAAGCAAAGTGACGCCGATCCCCGCTCCGGAATTTTATGTATTTTACAATGGCACGGAAATGCAATCTTTCCAAAAAGAGCTTCGTCTCTCTGACGCCTTCCCCGTCAAGACCGGCGCCCTGGAGCTGGTGGCCAAGTG
>CAVEMF010000320.1:0-2594 GCA_963616715.1 Ruminococcus bromii
AAAAATTCTTATGATTTTTGAATCTTCGATTTAATCAGTGGTTCCCTAGTGCTGGGGGTGCCTCTTGCGAGGCACATCTATCCTCCGCTAACGCGCGCCCCTTCTCCAAGGGGCTACTCCTTGAGGCTTGCGTAACATAACGATTCTACCTGCTGGTATTTAAAATTCCTAACTGAGTAGCATTACCTTTTGGGAGCGCATTGGAAAGGTAGGTATTTCTTATGGCAAACGCAAACATTCAAGAGCAGTATGGTCTTTTCATTGATGGTGCTTTCGTTCCGGCTTCTGACGGCGCGACTTTCGCCGGCCACAATCCGGCCAATGGCGAAGCGCTGGCACTTTTCGCCGAAGCGACGAAGGAAGATGTGGACGCGGCAGTGAAGGCAGCCCGCGCTGCGCTTCCTGCTTGGGCAAAGACCTCTCCCGTCGAAAGACAGAATATTCTCCTCAAAATCGCCGACATCATTGACGAAAATGCAGAGCACTTGGCTCTTTGTGAAACCTTGGACAATGGCAAGCCGATCCGCGAGACCATGGCAGCCGATGTACCGCTGGGCAGTGACCACTTCCGCTACTTCGCCGGTTGCCTGCGCGCTTGGGAAGGCAGCGCTTCCATGATCGACGACAACACCATGTCCCTCATCCTCCACGAACCGGTAGGCGTGGTGGGCCAGGTCATTCCCTGGAATTTCCCATTCACCATGGCTTGCTGGAAGCTGGCTCCGGCTTTGGCTGCAGGAAATACGATCGTCATGAAGCCGTCTTCTCACACCTCCCTCTCCCTCATGGAATTCATCCGCCTCATCGCTGATGTACTTCCGAAGGGCGTGGTGAATGTGATCACCGGCAAGGGCTCTAAGTCCGGCCAGTGGCTCCTGGACCATCCGGACCTGGACAAGCTGGCATTCACCGGCTCCACCGAAGTGGGCCACGGCGTATACCAGGCCGCTTGCGACAAACTCATCCCCTGCACACTGGAACTGGGCGGCAAGTCAGCGAATATCGTATTCGACGACTGCGACCTCAAGCAGGCCATCGACGGCGCTTGCAAAGGCATCCTCTTCAACCAGGGCCAGGTCTGCTGCGCCGGCTCCCGCCTCTTCGTACAGGAAGGCATCTTCGATGAATTCGTAGCCCACCTCAAAGCCACCTTCGAAGCCGTGAAGATCGGTGACCCCACGGACCCCACCACCCAGCTGGGCGCACAGATTTACAAATCCCAGCAGGACAAAGTTTTGAATTACGTGAAGATCGGCGTAGAAGAAGGCGCGACTCTCGTGACCGGCGGTGAAAGATACACCGAGAACGGCTGCGACAAAGGCTATTTCATGAAACCGACCATCCTCATCACCGAGACACCGGATTGCCGCGTGTGCCGGGAAGAAATCTTCGGACCGGTGGTAGTGATCCAGAAATTCAAGACCGCTGATGAAGTCATCGCTCTGGCCAACGACAGCGTCTATGGCCTTGGCGGCGCAGTCTTCACCAAAAACATTAATACCGCCATGAAAGTGGCAAGAAGCGTACGCACCGGCCGCATGTGGGTAAATACCTACAACGACCTCCCCGCAGGCGCTCCCTTCGGCGGCTACAAACAGTCCGGCATCGGCCGCGAGACCCACAAAGTCATCCTCGAACACTACAGCCAGATGAAGAACATCTTCATCAACCTCAAAGAAGGCGTAAGTGGCATGTATGATATCAAATAAGTTTTGAAAAATAAAAAAGCTTTGAGCAGACGATGGTTTGCTCAAAGCTTTTTTGGCTTTAGTAGTCGGTGGTCGGTGGTCGGTAGTCGGGGCGTGCTTACCCGCTTTCCCATGGCTTGGAGCCAGGAGCTTGGAGCAGGTAAGCTCTCCCCACGAGACGCCGGGAGAGCTCACGTAGAGAGGGCCACGCGCGTACCTGCTTTCCCACTACCGTTATCCGTATAACCGTGTAACCGTTCACCGCGCGTGTTTAGGATTGCGGGAACGGGAGGGGAAACCGCTATACCGAGGCAGGGCGACGCTCCATTTTTGCTGGCGGCAAAGGAGTCGGTTAACGGTTATACGGTAAACGGTTCACGGTGGTGGGGAAGCAGCAAAATGCGTGCCACATGTCTCTGCCGCTGGACATGCTCGCTGCCTCTAGGAAACCGCTGATAACGATTTAATCAGTGGTTCCCTAGGCACTTTCAATCCCTCCCGAAGCGGCGTATTTGTAAAAGAGATGGGAGTTGGCATGGACCATTTCATCGAAGAGCTCCATTTCTTCTTTCGTGAAGCCCTGTACGTCACTCCATGTGTAGGAGGGGAGCTCGCAGCGGGCGTCGTCGAAGCCATCCTCGGTGGGCCTTTCGAAATGGACGATCACGTGCGCTGTGCCGTCTTTGTAAATCAGCTGAGAGTGAACGATTTCCGTGCCGTCTCCCAAAGTCAAGTAAGGATACATCATAAACACGCCTCCTTTGAAAACTTTTCTTTATTTTAAATCATATGTAAGGAGAATGCCATGGGGAAGTAGGGGTCAGTGATTAGTGATTGGTGATCAGGGCGCGCTTGGGGTTGGATCTCACATAGAGGGATCACCTCTATGTATGCACTGGCATTAAG
>CAVEMF010000321.1:0-2582 GCA_963616715.1 Ruminococcus bromii
ATGACAGGCGAAGCGAGCTTCATCTTTCTTGTTTCTTCTTTGATATTCATGGGGGACTCCTTCGTTATAATGCTAGTGGTTTAGTAATCAGTGATTAGTGATTAGTAGTCAGTAATCACTGATCACTAACCGGATAGCGTAGAGCATCGCTACTCCCGCTATAATCACTAATTACTGATCACTGATCACTGATCACTAAATCTCTAGCCTTTTAATCACAATCTGGTATCACGTATAAAATCAAAATACTCTTTATATTGCTTCGCTGCTTCGTAGTCGTGGA
The DNA here is from genome assembly GCA_963616715.1 of Ruminococcus bromii. Classification (GTDB taxonomy): domain Bacteria; phylum Bacillota; class Negativicutes; order Veillonellales; family Dialisteraceae; genus Dialister. Next base: position 284 of record CAVEMF010000321.1, read on the forward strand.
GCGGGAAGCATTCGCTGGCCCAGCGGACTAGGAGCCAGAAGCAGCCGAAGAAAACCAAAAATTGCAACGTCCGATGAATCACGGAGTAGGATTTCCTGTCCTTGGGGATCCATTTCGCATCCAGCTCGTAGGCGCTTCGGTAAATCCATTTCCCATTGATATAGGCGAAGACAGCGAGCAGCACGTGGAGAAGAATCAGCGCGTAGAGCGCCATGTGGGTCATGACGATGTCCTTCATCCACAGGGTGGTATTCGAAAGGACCAGGAACATTTCCTTCGACGTCATCATGATGCCCATGAAGAGGTAGTGGGCGAGGAAGATGAAGGCGGAGAAAGAGAAGAAGCATACCGCCGAGAGACAGATGAGCGCCGCCAATTTCTTTCCCACGTACACACGGGAGATCACATTCATGATGAAGAAGATCAAAAGCTCGATGGCCATGGCCGTGAGGAAATAAGGGGACAGATGGTTGAAGGATGCATCGGTGACGCCATTCACTGCGTGGGTGAGCACGTAAGGGAATATCAAAATCCATGTGAAGAAGGGCACGTAGCCGATGCGCCAGAAGGGATGGAGAAGACTCTTCCTGGTGAGGAGCTGCGTGAAGAAGAGAAGGAGCCCGCACTCCGTGAGGCTTCGAAGGCAGCGATACCAAGCCGTAAGCCCGGTGATGCCCAGGAGGAAATAGTAGCCATACACTATCGCGAGAAGAACCAGGGCACACAAAAAGTACAGGCCGATCTCCTTCGAAGAGACGCCTGCCCACCAAAGCGAAAATTTTTCGCGCTCCTGTGCCCAGAAATTTCCCATGGCTCTGTCCTCACTCCCTTTGCGATTGTTGTTTCCTATAGTATAGATGGAATCGGGCATTTCGGCAATAGGATGAAAAAGGTTCCAGGGGCAGGGTTCAGGGGACAGGGGGAGGTGCGGCGCACAAATTAAAAAGCGCCGCGAGTTTTGGAAATAAGACGCGCCTACCTCTCTCCCCACTACCGTGTAACCGTTCACCGTATAACCGTTTACCGCGCATACTACCGATAGCGAGCCCTGGAGCGATATATTTTTATGCGGAAGGTATATCGCTTCACGGCTCGCTATCGGTAAAAGAGTCGGTTAGCGGTTACACGGTAAGCGGATAACGGTAGTGGGGGAGCAGCCAAACGCGTTTCCCCATTTCAAAACTCGCGGCGCTTCCTAATTTGTGCGCCGCACCTCCCCCTGACCCCCGCCCCCTGAACCCTGACCCCGTAAGTCCCTTGCCCCCGCGCGGCAAAAAGTATATAATTAAATGATTGTAAATTCAGAAATGCGTCCACCGTATTTCTTCTATAGAAAGGCAAATCATCGTGAAAAGAAATCAGCATACCATTCAGAAGCCGGTGACCTACAGGGGCAATGGGCTTCACTCGGGCCTGCCGGTGACCATGACCATGCACCCTGCGAAGGCGGGGACGGGCATCGTATTCCGCCGCACGGACATTGCCGGCGCGCCGGAAGTGCCGGCCAAGAGCTGCTACATCACCAATACCATGCGCGCCACCACCCTCGAAAAGGGCGAAGCGAAAGTTTTCACCGTGGAGCATGTGCTCTCCGGGCTCTTCGCTCTTGAAATCGACAACTGCATCATCGAGATGGACTCTCCCGAGCCGCCGGTGGGTGATGGCTCTTCGAAGACCTTCGTGGACATGGTGCTCGAAGCAGGCATTCTTGAGCAGGAAGAAACCATCGACATCCTCACCTTGGATCATAGCGTGGCTGTGTACGAAGGAAATAATAAATTCGTGGCAGCGCTCCCTTACGACGGCCTGCGTGTCACCTTCACTTCCATCAACTCCCATCCGCTCCTGGGATGCCAGACCGTGGACGTGGTGATTGATCAGGACACCTACAAAGAAAAAATTTCCCCGGCTCGCACCATCGGCTTCACTTGGGAACTGGAAGCCATGCAGAAGATGGGCCTGGCCAAAGGTGGAAATCTGGAAAACGCGGTGGTCTACTCGGAAGACAAATGTCTCTCGAAGCTTCGTTTCCCGGATGAATTGGTGCGCCACAAAATCTTAGACGTCCTGGGTGATATCTCCCTCGTGGGCCCCCTTCACGCCCACATCATCGCCGTCCTGGGCAGTCACAAGCTAAATGCAGAGCTCTCGGCCAAGCTGGAAGCACTGAAAGAATAGTGAGGAGTTAGGAGTGGAGGTGCGGCGCACAAGTTAAGAAGCGCCGCGAGTTTGGAATGTCAGCGTCCGTTTAGCTGCTTCCCCACTACCGTTATCCGTTTACCGTGTAACCGTTTACCGG
>CAVEMF010000322.1:0-2578 GCA_963616715.1 Ruminococcus bromii
ATCGCCATGGGCGTCATGGCCGATGCGACGGCGGACGCTATGAAGCTGGCCGCAGCGAATGAAGGCGGCATGGGCGCGGCTATGGGATTCATGGGCATGAATATGGCAAACGGCGCCGGCATGGGCATGTACGGCCAGATGGCAGCCCAGCAGCAGGCTATGGCGGCGCAGCAGGCGCAGATGCAGCAAGCCCAGATGGCCCAGCAGCCACAGGCGCAGGCTGCACCGGCCGGCTGGACATGCTCCTGCGGGCAGACCGGAAATACCGGCAAATTCTGCGCCGGCTGCGGGAAACCGAAGGAAGAACCGAAACCGGCAGATACCTGGGACTGCGAATGCGGAAATAAAGGAAATACCGGCAAATTCTGTATGGAATGCGGCAAACCGAAACCCACCGCCCCTGTCGGCTGGTCCTGCCCCTCCTGCGGCACCGTGAACCAGGGTAAATTCTGCATGAACTGCGGCAGCAAGAAACCGGAAGCCGCTCCGCTCTACAAATGCGATAAATGCGGCTGGCAGCCCGAGGACCCCCACCACCCGCCGAAATTCTGCCCCCAGTGCGGGGATCCATTTGATGATGGGGATAAAGTGTAAATGTTCCATTTGGCGGTAGTGGTTTGGTAATCGGTAGTCAGTAGTCGGTAGTCGGGACGCATTTAATGCCGGTGCATACATAGCATTTTACTGTTCCTGACTACTAAATCGATAGCGGAAGCATGCTGTATGCATATGCAGCCAAATGCGCCCCTGACCACCGACCACCGACCACCGACTACTATTAGTGATCACTAATTATCACTAAAAAATCGAGGTGACTTATATGGCCGATACATCTGTCAGCTATACCTGTCCGAATTGCGGGGGGCCATTGGATTTCAATCCCAGTGACCAGAAGGTGCAATGTCCCTACTGCGATACGGAGTTTGATATCAAAACCATAGAAGACCTGTTTGCGAAGAAACAGGAAAAGGCGGTAGAAGCCGAGAAGGCGAAGGAAGCCAAGTGGGATACCGCGGCGGCCGGCGGCGAGTGGAGCGAAGAAGAAGTGGCCATGATGAAGGCCGTGACCTGCTCCTCCTGCGGCGCGGAAATCGTGTGCGATGGAAATACCATGGCCACCGAGTGCTGCTACTGCGGAAATCCGACACTGCTTCCTGCGAAATTCGACGGCATGCTGAAGCCGGACTATGTGATTCCCTTCAAGAAAACGAAGGAAGAGGCAGTGGCTGCGCTGAAAGAGTTTTATAAAGACAAGCCCCTCCTTCCGGCGGCTTTCACAGCGAACAACCGCGTGGAAGACATCCAGCCTATGTACGTGCCTTTCTGGCTCTTTGATTCCAAGGTCAGCGCATCCGCTACTTTCCGCGGCGAGCGGGATAATGTGATCGAGACCAGCGATGAGACCATCATCGAGACCAGCGTGTACCAGTGCGATCGCAAAGGCCAGATGAGTTTCTCCAAGATTCCCGTGGACGGTAGCAGCAAGATGGACGACACCTACATGGAAAGCATCGAGCCCTTCGACTATTCCGAATTGGTGCCATTCAGTCCCGCCTATTTCACCGGTCATCTGGCCGATAAATACGACGTAGACGCTGAAGCCTCGGAACCTCGCGCCAGCGCGCGTGTGGAAAATAGCGCCGTAGAGCTTTTGGAAGAGACTGTCACCGGCTACACCCGCTGCGCTGAGCAGGACCATGTGGTGCAGAAGAATGAAAATTCCGTAGTCTACGCCATGGCACCGGTGTGGATCCTGACCACCCGCTACGAGGGCAAGCCCTACACCTTTATGATGAATGGCCAGACCGGTAAGATGGTCGGGAGCCTGCCATATGACAAGAACAAAGCCATGATGCGCATGGGCATTGCCACGGTCATTCTGCTTCCGATTCTCTATTTCCTTGTGGGATTCCTGTTGGCTTGCATGTAAGGAGGGGAGAGCTATGAAAAAAGTATTTCAATGGATACTGGCCATTTGTGCGATGCTCCTCTTCCTGACGGGCACCGAGGCCATGGCGGCCACGCCGTCCCTCATGGACGAAGCGGGCCTTTTGCAGAAAGCGGAAAAGAAAGAAGTCTCTGACGCGCTGAAAGCCGTAGAGCAGGCCCACCATGTGCGCATCGCCGTGGTGACGGTGAAGTCTACCGGCGGCGCGGAAGCGGGAAAATTTGCCAATCAGCTCCTGGATAAAGCGTATACGGATGGGGCAGAAGGAAATATGGTGCTCCTCCTCTCCATGGACACCAGGGATTGGTATATTTCCACCGACAATAAAATGAGAGCGAAAATCACCGACGACAATGGCGTCGCCGCTCTTTCGGAAGCCTTCTTGCCGGCGCTGAAAGAAGGGAAATATGGAGACGCCTTCAAGACTTACGCCTCCAAGAGTGATGAGCTGATTTCCTACTACGAAAAAGAAGGCGAGGCCTACGATCCGAATTCCGGCTTTCAGGTGCTACCCTTCGGTATGGCTCTCATCCTGGCTCTTGGCGGTGGTATGATGTACCGCAACCATCTGATTTCCAAGATGAGCAATGTGATGCCGGCTCCCGGCGCAGCGGAGTACTTAGATGAAGG
>CAVEMF010000323.1:0-1455 GCA_963616715.1 Ruminococcus bromii
CCCGTCAGTTCAGCAAATAATTCACTATCAAAAAAAGATGTATCGTTCAAAAGGGGACTCCTTTCGGGGGAACAAAGTGAGGAGTGAGAAGTGAGGAGTGGAGGTGCGCCGCACAATTTATAAAGCGGCGCGAGTTTTTTGAAATAGGTAAACGCGTCATGCTGCTTCCCCACTACCGTGAACCGTTTACCGTATAACCGATCACCGCGCATTTTAATGGCATCGAGCCATGGTGCGATAAGCTTTTATGCAGAAAAGTTTGTTGCTCCATGGCTCGCTACCGCCCAAAGAGCCGGTAAACGGTTACACGGTAAACGGATAACGGTAGTGGGGCAGCAGGAAAACGCGTTGACTTTCCAAACTTGCGGCGCTTTTTAATTTGTGCGCCGCGCCACCACTCCTCACTCCTCCCTCCTAACTCCTCACTCATTTTTCTCGTGCGTAATCCTATACGGATTATCCACATGCGCCGCCGTGTCGTCACTGAGCCAGTAGAGCGGGCGGTTTCTGGTTTCTTCAAACATACGGCCCACGTACTCGCCGATGACGCCTAGGCCCATGAGGTTCATACTGCCGAAGAGGGAGATGAGGATGGTCATGGTGGCCCAGCCGGGGACGGCCTCTCCGGTGACGACGCAGAAGAGCACGTGAAGGATCAAAATCGCGCCGAAGGCTGCCGCAAAGACGCCGCAGTAGAACGCCATGCGAAGCGGCAGGGTGGAATTGGTGATGATGCCGTCCATAGCAAAGTGGAGCATCTTCTTCATGGAGAATTTGGACACTCCCGCGTGCCGCGCCGGCGCTTCAAATTCGATGGTGGTCTGCTTGAAGCCAAGGCCGCCCACGATGCCGCGGATGAAGCGGGAATGTTCGCGGAAACGAAGGAATGCGTCCAAGGCCTTGCGGTCCATGAGACGGAAATCCGAGCCGCCCGGGACCACCGGGGAATTGGAAATCGAATTGATCACCGCGTAGTATCCGGCGGAGGTGATCTTCTTCACCGGCCCCGCGTCCTCGGTGGCCGTGCGGATGGTCTGCACGATGTCATAGCCCTCCTGCCACTTCTCGATGAGCACGGGAATCAGTGCCGGCGGATGCTGCATGTCGCCGTCCATGGTGATCACCGCGTCGCCCACTGCAAAGTCCATGCCGCAGGTGATGGCGATCTGGTGGCCAAAGTTTCTGGCAAACGTCAGCGCCCGCACATGAGGATCGCTCTCGGCGAGCTGGTGGATCAGTTCATCGGTCCGGTCCTTGGAGCCATCATTCACGTAAATGATCTCGTACTCCATAGGCACGTCCTTCATGACCTTCGTCACTTCGTCGTGGAAATACACCACATTTCCTTCTTCATTGTATACAGGTGTTACGATGGATATCATAATATGCCTCCCAATACCCTACATTATAGCACAAGCGGGGATTCTTATTTCTTATATTTATACTTATTATAGG
>CAVEMF010000323.1:1484-2572 GCA_963616715.1 Ruminococcus bromii
TGACTTACATTATAGCACAAGCGGGGATTCTTATTTCTTATATTTATACTTATTATAGGGGGAGGGGATTACGGAATGGGGAAGAGGGGTTAAAGCTTTGAGAAATAGTTAGGGGGCGAAAGTGAGGAGTGAGGAGTGAGGAGTGAGGAGTGAAGGTGCGCCGCGTCAAAATTGGAAAGCGGCGCAAGTTTTGAAATATGGAAACGCGCTTACTTGCTTCCTCACTACCGTGAACCGTTTACCGTATAACCGTTCACCGTGCATACTACTGATAGCGAGCCGTAGAGCGATAAACTCTTACGTAGAAGGTGTATCGCTTCACGGCTCGCTACCGGTAAAAGAGCCGGTAAACGGTTACACGGTAAACGGATAACGGTAGTGGGAAAGCAGGTGCGCGCGCTGACTTTCCAAACTCGCGGCGCTTCTTAATTTGTGCGCCGCACCACCACTCCTCACTCCTCACTCCTCACTCCTCACTTCTCACTGCGAGCACTCTCTTCAGCGAAGAGGGCAACAAAAAAACACTCCCGAAGGAGTGCCTTTTTATTTCACCTCGCTGATGCAGGCGAGGGTGAGGTCGTATTTCTTTTGGAGCTCTTCCATGAGGGGAGCGGTGCCTTCCATGGTGCCGGCGCGGAGGATTTCTGTGATCTCGATGGCAAGCGGCGCGAGCTGGGTGAAGGCGAGGTTCTGCACGACGCCTTTCAAGGTGTGGGCAGCGCGGAAGGCTTCTTGTACATTTCCCTCGGCGAGGAATTTCACCAGGCTCGGGAAGCTGGGGTCATTTGGGAATTTCAGAGCGAAGCGCTGGATGAAGGCGTCGCTGGGGAAACGGCGGCGGACTTCGTCATAGTCCGCGCCCATTTGTTCATAACATTCTTTGATGGTCATTTCATATCTCCTTTGGGGGCTATCGGTTTAGTGATCAGGGGTCAGTGATTAGTGGTCAGGCCGCATTTGACTGCTTAGTCAGTATCGCTTTTACCCCCTTCCTCCGGAAGGGGGGGGCAGGGGGGTTAGGCGAGGAAGCAGTTTTCTAGGGAAGCGCTGATTAAATCGTTTTCAAAAATCATTCTTGAATTTTTATT
>CAVEMF010000324.1:0-2565 GCA_963616715.1 Ruminococcus bromii
CCAGGACACACAGCGTGATAATAGCTGGATCCATAATTTTCACCTTCCTTTTGATGATTCTCCATAATGAAATAGATGTGGTGCCAATCCATTCGGTCTGAAGAAATTCTCCGGAAGATCTTAGGACTCATATGTAATTGTAAAAGAATGAAAGATAATTGCTGAATTCCTATGAGTTTGAATTCCGATGAATCCCGAAATGCTTTCCGGAAAACGGAGTATTCCCTTTTGCCAACCGACTATCCTCCTTTTCAACAGTCCCAGGGCCTGGACTCACATCCATGCATAGCCTACTATATATTCGTAAACCATTTGCATGAGCACCTATGCTTATTGTATCCATAGAAACCTATTTTTTCAAATGCTCCGGCTCGCCTTTTGCGATGAAAATTTTCCTGAATTTTAGACTTATTTTCTATTTAATTTATATTTTCAGTTTATTTCTAAAGTTTTTTCTAATTGCAAGTATCATTTTTGTGAAATTGAAATTTTCAAGTGAAATCGGTCGTTTCATCGCATACTATCTACCATTTCATAGCCATCTATGAAATGCCGAATTACATAGATGCTTATCTTTCCCATTTAGTTTTTTAGAAATAGATAGCTATATATGCAATATGCATTTGAATAGCGTTCTATTTATTACATATCCCAATGCTATCCATTTTCATTTAGATAGCCCATTATGAAATCCGTTTTTCGCCGGCGTGGGAATAATGAGGATGCCAGAGATTGGCAATCATAAATAATTATTAGAAATTAGAGATGAAAGGCGCTAGAGGTTTAGGGGTCAGTGATCAGTAGTCAGTGGTCAGTGGTCGCTTGACGCCAGTGCGTACATATCGGTAATACCGCTATGTGTACTCCTGCGCCAAACGCGTCCTAATCGCTAATCACTGATCACTGACCACTAAAAAAAGAAAAGCCCAGAGTCGCAATGGACTCCGAGCTTTTCTTGCCCCCGCCGGTCACAATTCCGTGAAGAGGGGCGAGTAGGTCATGAAGAGGGTGCACACCAGGATGGTGGTGGCCAAGGTAAGGAGTGTCAAGCGGATGCCGTACTTGATCTGCTCCGCCGCCGAGAGGCCGTAGCCGATGGGGATGGCGCGGGTGGAGATGGGAAGCACGTAGGCGCAGTTCGCTGCCACGATGGTGCCAAGGATATAGGGAATCGGATTCGTATGGAGCGCGTCGGCGATGCCGGAGACCACCGGGATGGAGATGGAGGCGGCGGCGGTATTGCTGGAGAGCTCCGAGAGGAAGGTGGCAAAGCCGCAGGAAATGGCCATTACCGGAAGGCCGACAGAAAGATCCATGGAGGCGATGAGGCCGGCAAGGCGCTCGATGGCACCGGTTTCAATGACCAGGCGCCCCAGCGCGAGACCACTGGCAAAGAGGAAGATCATGCCCCACATCACATGGGACTCCGCGTATTTCCAAGTCATCATAGGCTCGCCCTTCTCATCTTCCAGGAAGAACATGAGCATCCCCAGGACCAGGAACACATAGGCCGGCTTCATGGCGGGGACGAGGTCCGCAAAGAGGGGCCGCGCGAAGGCGAGCACCGTGGCCAGGACGAAGACCACCAGCCCGATGGTCTCCCCTTTCTTCATGGGGCCGAAGGTCTGATACATGTCGCGGAAATAATCACGAGTGCCGTGGAGCTCCTTGGCCGGCGTGGGGATGAGCCACAGGAAAATCAGATTGACGATAAATACAATGATCAGGAGCGGCAGGAAACGGATGACCCAGTCCAGGTACATGAATTCATGGCCCGTCAATTTTTCCAGATACGACACGGCCACCAGGTTCGCCGACGAACCGATGGGCGAGCCGAAGCCGCCGATGCCGCTCCCCCACCCGATGGCAAGAAGAATCGGCAGCGCGAGGCGGCTAGTGGAAATATCTTCCTCCCCCACGAAATGCATCATGGCCACGGCGATGGGACAGAAGATCGCTGCCACCACCACGTTTGGCAGAAATATGGACAGCACCGTGGATGCCAGGAACCACACGAAGATCTGGTTCTTCATGGACGTGCCGATGTAGCACAGTGCCTTCACGGAAATCCGCTTGTCCAATCCCGTGGTGGTCCAGGTGAGACAAATGAGGTCGGAGCCCAGGAGCAGCACCGCGATTTCTGAGAAATACTGGCTCAAAAGATGGCTGTGAGGCACCAAGTTGCAGAAGGCATTCACCAAAATGGGCACGAAGGCGGTCACGTAAATGGACACCGGCCGAAGGATCCACCAAAGCGCCATCCACACCGCCGTCCCAATGGCCAGCGCCGCAGGAAGCGTAAACACCCCGTCCAGCAAAGCCGCAGCCAGTGCAAAAGAAATCGGCCCTGACAAAGTTTTCAAATGCTTATTCATACTATTTCCCCCTTTTGGAGTCTATTATATAGCGGGGGATGTTAAAAGGAAAACTGTTATTTATGTTATCATGTACAGGGGTGAAACTGTGGAGGTTTAGTGATCAGTGATCAGGGGTCAGTGATCAGTATGCGTTTAGGGAACCACTGATTAAATCGAAGATTCAAAAATCATAAGAATTTTTATTCAT
>CAVEMF010000325.1:0-803 GCA_963616715.1 Ruminococcus bromii
TGAATAAAAATTCAAGAATGATTTTTGAAAACGATTTATTCAGCGCTTCCCTAGCAGGAACCACGCTCTGACCACTGACCCCTGATTACTGATCACTGATCACTAAATCTCCTTGCGGTCTCTCCCCGATATGTTAAAATATAGACAGGAAAACAAAAAAGGAGGGAACACTATGAAAACAATAAAAGCGAAAGATTTTATGACGAAGTATGTGTTCACCGTGACGCCGGATACCACGGTGCAGCAATTGGTGCGTCTTTTCGTGAGCCACCCGGTGAGCGCTATCCCAGTGGTAGGCGATGACAATGAGCTTTTGGGCATCGTATCGGAAGGCGACCTTTTGTATAAGAAGGTGACGCCGCGGATCCCAGCTCATGTGGATGTGCTGGGCGGTAGCGTGTACTATTGCGGCTTTGGTCGTTATGAGCAGTCCTTCCGCAAGCTCCTGGCCACCACAGCCGAAGAAATCATGACGAAAGATGTGCGTTGCGTCACGCCGGAAACGACGATGGAAAACATCACTACCCTCATGGTGGATCAGCACCTGAAGACCGTGCCGGTAGTAGAGAAGGCCAAGCTTTCGGTCGCATCCGCTGACCACGAGCCGCCGGCTCGCCTGGTAGGTATCATTTCCCGCCATGACATTTTGGGCGCCATCGCGGCTGCCCGTTGGGAAGAATCCATTCACGAAGAGAATTAAGTAGAAAAAGAAGCTGTGAGGTTGTCATGGCTTCTTTTTTCATGCTTTAGTAGTCGGTGGCCGGTAGTCGGTAGTCGGGGCGCATTTGGCGCTATCTATATAT
>CAVEMF010000325.1:813-2549 GCA_963616715.1 Ruminococcus bromii
GTAGGTATCATTTCCCGCCATGATATTTTGGGGGCCATCGCGGCTGCCCGCTGGGAAGAAGCCATTCACGAGGACGATTGAGTATTTCCCTAGCGGTTATAAGAAATAAAAAAATCCGTGAAAAGTGAGAAATCATTTTTCACGGATTTTTTTATTTCTTGTCAGCGCTTCATGGCGGGGATCAGGAAGAAGAGGCAATAAACCATGGCCAAGAGGGCCAGGAGGCTGCCGGCGAAACCGATGTAGGCGATGGAGAGGTAGGTGCAGAGCATGCCGCCGAGCCAGGTGCCAAAGCCGATGCCCAGATTGAAGATGCCGGAGAAGATGGACATGGCCACCGGGGCCGTGGCGTCGTCGGTGATCTGGATGGTTTCCGCTTGGAGCGCCACATTGAAGGCCGTGGCCGAGAGACCCCAGAGGATGGAGATGGCCATGAGAAGAGAAAGGCTATCTGAAATGGGATAGAGGAGGAAGAGGGCGAGAGCCATATTGAAAATGGAAATGGTGATGAAGCTATAGCGATGGGCTTGGTAGAGTTTCGAGAAAAGGAAGCTCCCTAAAAGTCCGGCCACGCCAAAGAGGGTGAGCATCATGGTGATTTCTTCTTCCGGCAGGTGAGAAATTTGGAGAAGGAAAGGTTCGATGTAGCTGTAGCCTGTGTAGTAGGCGGTGGACACCAGGAAGGACAGAAGGAAGATGCCAAAGAGCACCGGGTTTTTGAAAAGCTTCGGCACATCGCCGGCAGCGACTGGCGCATTGCCGGATACTTTGGGCAGAAGGAAATAGAGATAGGCCAGGACCAGGAAGGAAATGACCGCCACGCAGCCGAAGGTGCTGCGCCATCCGGCGTAGAGGCCGATGAAGCGCCCTAGGGGCAGGCCGAAGATCATGGCGATGGAAGTGCCGGTGACGATCATGCCCATGGCGGTGGATTGGTATTTCTCCGGCACCATGCGTACGGCGATGGGGGAGGCGATGGACCAGAAGACCGAATGGGCACAGGCGACGCCGATGCGGGAAGCAAGAAGCGTGTAGTAGCCGGTGGAAATAGCGGAGCCCACCTGGGACACGGCGAATAGCGCCATGACGCCCAAGAGCAGTGGCCGCAACGGTATGCGAGAGCAAAGAATCATCAAAGGCAGCGACATAGCCATGACCACCCAGGCGTAGATGGTGATGAGCATCCCTGCATGGGCTTCGGTGGTCTCAAAGTCCGTGGCAATGTCCGTCAAAAGCCCGATGGGCATGAATTCGGATGTGTTGAAAATAAAAGCAGAAAGGGTCATGCCCCAAAGAGGCAGCCATTCTCGAAGCGTCATTTTGAAATCTCCTTATAACATATTCTCATCAGAAATGGCCTTCATTATAGCACAGGTGAATGGGATTGGTAAGGTTAACTTTAGTGATCAGTGATTAGTGATCAGTGATCAGGGCGCGTTTGGCTGCGGAGGCATGCATCGCAATACCACTATGGATATAGTAGTCAGTGATCAGTAGTTGGAGTGTTCGTGCCTGTCTCCTCAAAGCTTGAAAGTATACCGCTTGAGTGACAAATATTGCAACGAAAACTAACAAGGCATCACCGACTTTCACTCCAAATCGATGGGGCGCGCCTCTGGGGACTAAGCTTGAAACCACTTTGTTACTCCAGAATACCAGCAGGCAAAACAACTATGTTACACAAGCGTTAAGGAGTAGCCCCTTGGAGAAGGGGCGCGCGATAGCGGAGGATAGAA
>CAVEMF010000326.1:0-2539 GCA_963616715.1 Ruminococcus bromii
TTCTATCCTCCGCTATCGCGCGCCCCTTCTCCAAGGGGCTACTCCTTAACGCTTGTATAACATAGTTATTCTGACTGCTGGTATTTACGCCGCTTAACTTAATAGCATTACTTCTCCAAGGGGCTACTCACGTAAGGCCAACATAACAATCTACGCTAACCATCTGCACAACGCACGTGAGGCCAGCGACACAACCATTTACTAACGGCTATGCATTTTCTCCATTTCCCCCTATCGTCAAACAGCCCGATTAGCGGTTATACGGTAAACGGATAACGGTAGCGAGGAAGCAGGTCAGTGCGCTGACTTTCCAAACTTGCGGCGCTTTATAATTTGTGCGCCGCGCCTCCACTCCTCACTCCTCACTCCTCAAAGCTGCCGCAGCGACGTCCAGCTCCTCTTCCGTATGCGCCGCGGTGACGGTGAGGCGGATGCGGCTGGTGCCCTCGGGGACCGAGGGCGGGCGGATGGCGGAGAGGAGGACGCCGCGGTCTTGGCAGGCTTTCGCGTAGGCCAGGGTCTTTTCTTCTTCGCCAAGGACGATGGGAAGGATGGACGTGTCCCCGGGAAGGACGGAGATGCCGGCAGCGGCCAGTTTCTCTTTGAGGTACTTCGTATTTCTATGAAGACGCCCCACAAAGCGATCGGGGTCCCGCGCGAGAAGCCTAAGGGCCGCGAGCGCCGCGGCGCCGGTGGAGGCGCTGATGGAGGTGGAGAAGATGAAGGGGCGCGAATGATTTCTAAGGTACGCCGCGATGGGCGCGGACGTGGCCGCGTAGCCGCCCTCGGCGCCTAGGGATTTCGAGAGCGTCCCCACTTGGATGTCGATGCCACTCTCGTGGAAATATTCCGCCGTGCCCCGGCCGGTGTCCCCGATGACGCCCACCGCGTGCGCGTCGTCCACGATGAGGCAGGCACCATATTTCCTTTTCAGCCGCAAAAGCTCCGGCAGCGGCGCGATGTCGCCGTCCATGGAGAAGACGCCGTCGGTGACGATGAACCGCTGGCCGTCGCAGGGCGTCTCCGAAAGTTTCCGCGCGAGGTCCTCCATGTCGCTGTGCTTGTACACCATGGTCCGCGCTTTGGAAATACGGCAGCCGTCCACGATGCTGGCGTGGTTCAGCGCGTCAGAAAAGATCACGTCATTCTTATCTGCCAGCGCATAGAGGACACCCAGGTTCGTCATGTAGCCGGTATTGAAAATCACCGCGTCTTCCGCGTGCTTGAAGGCGGCCAATTCTTTTTCCAATTCCGATAGCTCAAAGACCGCCCCCGATGTCAGCCGCGCGCCGCCGGACCCGGTGCCGAAGGAAATCGCCCGCCGCGCCGCCTCCATCACTTCTTCCTCGTGGGTCATGCCCAGGTAATCATTGGAATTGAAAACGATATACTCCTTCCCGTCCCGCCGAAGCCCCCGCGTGGCCGTCACCATGCGAAGGTCCGACACCGAGCGCAGCCGCCCGGCCGCGCGGGTGGCGGAAAGGGCGGAGGGGATGAGCTGTAGTTTCATGTTAGTTTTCCTTTCATTGTAGGGGATGAGAGCAAGGGATAAGGGATAGGGGATAAGGGATAAGGGCGCGTTTGACTGCAGCGTCATTATCCCTTTTACCCTTTTCCTTCGAAAGCAGAGCGGGTTGGTGGGTGAGAAAGCAAGTGAGCAAGTCCTTATCCCTTATCCCTTATCCCTTATCCCTTATTCCTAACCCCCGACCAGCACCACCTGATTCTCCATATACTCCTTGTACGCCGCGACATCCGTTCCCGGGGCCACGAAAAAGACGCGGCCGCCGATGGGATCGCCTTTGTCTTTCATCACCGTGATGCGACCGTAGCCGAAGGTCTTGGAGCCCACGTAGCCTACCACGTACTCCGGGTCGTCGGACCAACAGAGCTCGGCCACGGTGCCGGGGCCGTAGGCCACTTTCGAAGCGAGCACCATGGCCTCCCGCGGGTGGTCGCCCGAAAGGCCGCGGCTCTCCAAATCTTTTTCGTATCCCGCGGCATCGGCGATGTCCATAGAGCTGCAGCGGACGCCCCGCGCGCCTTCGCCGTCCAGCCGCGCGCCGCTTACCGCGTCCATGACGATGGCGCCCCGCATGCTGTCCTCGAGACCTTCCAGCGCCGCGAAGGCTGCCGCAACGGCCCCTTCACTGACGCCGGCGCGGCGGAGCTCCTCCCTCGCCATCTCTCGCCCTTCGTCCTTCGTCTTCGGATCTCTTTGGTATATGGGAAGAAGCGGGCAGTAGGAAATCTCATTTCCCTTCACCTCTTCCACTTTCACTTGGATGAAATCCGCAGCGCCCCGGCTGTGGCCCCTCGCCCTTCGCATCATGGCTATCGCCGTCTCCTCCACCAAATCTTCTCTCACGATCCTCTCGGCGCCGGAAATATGCCGGCCCCCTTCGCCGTGCACACTCCCCAAGCTGGACCTCATCTTCACACTGTAGAGCACTCTTCTTCTCCTTTGTAAACTTGTAGTTTATATATCGGTTGACTATAATGATATGAAATAAGCCGAGGCCACAAAAGTCTCGGCTTG
>CAVEMF010000327.1:0-2509 GCA_963616715.1 Ruminococcus bromii
CTGTGATAGCACAAGACAATGCAATACCCCTAAGGAAATAGACCTTTCGATTCCCCGACTCTCTGATTCGCCGAGTTCCGACGATAGCCCAGGATGCCCGTACTTCGGTACACATGACAACACCGGCACCGATTCCGAGCCCCGCTTACGTGCAGTTAAAGTCAAAGGTCTTTTTTCCGTGGTTGGAATGGGTAGTCGGTAGTCGGTGGTCGGTAGTCGGGCCGCATTTAGCTGCTTCCCCACTACTGTGAAACGTTTATCGAAAGTTTTCCACTTTCCCGCCATAGCCTATGGATCCGAGGGCTGCGCTCAGTATGCCGAAGCCAGAAGCAGCCGTGTCATCTGGCCTACTTACGACTGGTACGAAGACGCCTGACATTCACAAATACGAACAAACGATCTTTTGAGACGAAAAGGCCGCATACGAAAAAGCGTTCCCTCTGTGGGAACGCTTTTTTCATGCCAATAAGAAATATCCATCGTCTGCGCTTTCGATACCTTTTCGCAAGCCCAGGGGAATGGTTTTGGTCGTGTCGGGTATGAAGTGGTCTGGAGCTTCAGACAGAGCCCCTACGCCACCAATGCTGTTACGTTACGAATTTTATGCTGAGGTTTTGCATAGAATTGTGACTCTAGGGAAGCGCATAACGCTATCCATATATATCGGCGTCACCTGTATATGTGAACTGGCGGAAATTGCGAACCGACTACCGACCACCAATTACCTACCGCTTTTCATAGTCCTCCCCCGACACCACAGAGAGCCTTCTTCCCAGATTTTTATATTTCTCTTCATCATAAAAAGCGTAGAGGATTTCTTCGCCTTCGCCGCCTTCGGTGAGGATATTTCCAAGCGGATCGATGAAGAGAGAATGTCCGCCCAGCTTCATGTCGTGATAGGTGCCGGCCATATTCACCGCGCACACGCACAGGCCATTCTCGATAGCCCGGGCTCTTGTGAGGACGCGCCATTGCAGGATGTGCTCCAAGGGCCAGGACGCGGGGACCATGACGAGGGTGGTGCCTGCCTTTGCCATTTTTCGCCACATGCGCGGGAAATAGCATTCGTAGCACACCGCCATGCCGGACTTGATGCCGTCCACGCGGGTTTCCATCAGGTCTTTCCCGGGCTCCATGAGTTTTCCTTCTAAGTATCCTTGAAATAGGTGGCGCTTGCAGTAGGAGGCAGCGACTTCACCATTTCTATCAAAGAGGAGTCCCGTATTTCGTACTTTGCCGCCCGCGCGGATGGGCAGCGTCCCGGCTTCGAGCATCACGTGGTGAGACTTCGCAAAGGCCGAGAGCCTTGCAATCAGCGGGGCATCCATGGTGAGCAGGTGACTTTCGAAATCGTGGAAATTGTAGCCGATCGTCCAAAGCTCCGGCAGCACGATGAGGTCACTCTTTCCTGCTGCCTCCTCCATCATGGAAAAGGCACGGTCTATATTTCTATCCACATCACCGTCTGCTGCGGCCAGCTGAATCATTGCGATACGCATATATTTCTCCATAAAGAAAAGACTGCGAATTTCTTCTATTCGCAGTCTTTTGAAATTCATCCAAGAAATCAGTACTTTCTGAATGTATGAAATTAGGATACAGGGATAAGGGACAGGGGATAAGGGATAAGGCGCATCTGATTGCTGCGTCAATCATTCCCCTTGGCTCCTACTTCCAAAGAAAGCAGAGCTTACAGTACCCTATTCGCGCCGAGGTAGCGATCGTGCCAGTAGCCGCTCTTCATGGTGGCTACTGCTACGCCGCGGCTGCTGGTGGCGCTGATGAAGTAGCCATCTCCCAGATACAGTCCCGAGTGGGAAATCCCGCTGGTGTAGGTGGTGAAATATACCAGATCTCCCGGCTCTAAGGCATTGAGAGAAACCTTTCTCCCGGCGCTATACTGCTCGTCGGCGCTTCGAGGAAGGAAAATTCCTTTCCGATTGAATACGTACTGAATGAATCCGGAGCAATCAAAGCCCTTCGGTGTGGTGCCGCCAAATTGGTAAGGCACGCCCACATATTTCTTTGCTTCTTCGGTGATGGCTTTCACTGTCCCGGAAATCGGGCCGGCCTTGTGCCATCTCACGGTGGCATCATCGATGCCGGTGAAAGAAGCATCTTTCTTCACGGTTTTCACGGCACTCTTCGGCATGGGTTTGCCCATCAGCGCTTTATACGTCGCCGGGCCTACTACGCCATCCACGTCCAAATGTTTCTTCGCCTGGAACTTCTTCACGGCTGTGGTCGTAGCACTTCCGAATTTCCCATCAGCCTTCACTTTATAGCCGGCGCTGGAAAGACGGCGCTGGATATTTCTGACTTCCTGACCTTGTGAGCCTGCAGAATAATTGGCCAAAGCAGGACTAAGCGCCCCGAAAGCCAGAAGTCCTGCCAGGACCCAAGCACTCCACTGTTTCTTCATAATCGCACTTCCCTTGTCATTATCTAGGGAAGTGCTGATTAAATCGTTTTCAAAAATCATTCTTGAATTTTTATTCAGAGCGAGGAA
>CAVEMF010000328.1:0-2480 GCA_963616715.1 Ruminococcus bromii
TGAATAAAAATTCAAGAATGATTTTTGAAAACGATTTAATCAGCGCTTCCCTAGCAGCCAGCAGCTAGAGGCGACATCGACATGTATGCACTGGCGACAGACATGCATCACGCGCCCCGACCACTGACTACCGGCTACTAACATCAATCAACCATCATCCGCCCTACGGGCACCTTCTTCCCAAAGAAGGCATGATGCGTCCTGATCACTGATCACTAAATCCACCACCGTTATTTCATAAAAAACATAAAAGAGGGATACTATGGCAAAACGTTATTATGAGCTCCATGTGGCAGGCTGCGTGCGGCAGCTGCCGATTTTGAATGTGTCCGATACCCTGGCGATCGCCGGATTTCTTCCGTTGGGTGATACGGAGCTTCTCGTAGCCACCGGCGAAGCGTTGGCAAAGAAGGTGCCGAAAGAAACGGAGATCATTCTCACTGCTGAAGCGAAGGGGATTCCGATTGCTCAGGAAATGGCGAGAGTCCTAGGGATGAAGCGTTACATCATCGCCCGCAAGGCTTTGAAGGCTTACATGGAAGATCCCATCTATGTAGAGGATGAGTCCATCACTACGGCCGGCAAGCAGCGTCTCTATCTGGATAAACCGGATATAGAGCTTCTCAAAGGCAAGAAGGTCCTTCTGGTAGACGATGTCATCAGCACCGGTGGCTCCATGAAGGGTATGAATGAATTGGTGAAAAAAGTAGGCGCCACCGTGGTGGGCCAGATGGCTATCCTGGCGGAAGGCGATGCCGCAGACCGGAAGGATATTATTTTCCTGGAAAAACTGCCGCTCTTTGAGGCAGAGTGATTTCAAAACTATGTCTGAATATGATATAATGTCATAATATTTATATTTCCAAAACACAAATTTTCCTACAGGAGGAAACCGATGAAACATCAGGAAATTGTGATGATTGTTGACTTTGGCGGACAGTACGCACAGCTGATTGCTCGTCGCGTACGCGAATGCGGCGTATACTGCGAAATCCTGCCATACAACAAGAGCGCAAAAGAAATCTTGGCTCAGAATCCGAAAGGCGTTATTTTCTCCGGCGGCCCATCTAGCGTCAATGCAGAAAATGCACCACAGATCGATGCGGATATTTTCAAAGCCGGCGTGCCGATCCTTGGCATCTGCTACGGTATGCAGCTCATGGCGAAGACCCTGGGCGGCGAAGTATCCAAACCGGAAAAACACGAATACGGCCACACCGATTTCTATAGAAATGGCAGCTCTGCTCTCTTCGAAGGCGTCTCTGAAAAGACCGCTGTATGGATGAGCCATGGCGATGCTGTCACCGATATGCCGGCAGGCTTTGGCCTCACCGGTCACACCGACCTGACACCGACCGCTGCTATGGCTGATGAAGCGCGCCGTTTCTATGCTGTGCAGTTCCATCCGGAAGTGGTACACACCCCGGAAGGCACCACCATGCTGAAAAACTTCCTCTTCAAGATCTGCGAATGTGAAGGCGGCTGGTCCATGGGCAACTACATCGACATCGCTGTAGAAAATATTCGCGAAAAAGTAGGAAATCACAATGTCATCTGCGCCCTCTCCGGTGGCGTAGACTCCTCTGTTGCTGCTGTGCTCGTTCATAGAGCCATCGGCGATCAGCTCACCTGCGTCTTCGTAGACCACGGCTTCCTCCGTCTCGGCGAAGCAGAACAGGTCGTAGACACCTTCACCAATAAATTCAACATGAAACTGGTACACATCGATGCATCCAAGCACTTCATGTCCCTCTTGGAAGGCGTCACCGAACCGGAGAAGAAGAGAAAGACCATCGGCGCCGAATTCATCCACACCTTCCAGGAAGAAGCAAACAAGCTGGAAGACGTGAAATTCCTCGTGCAGGGCACCCTCTATCCTGACGTTGTGGAATCCGGCACCGCTACCGCTTCCACCATCAAATCCCACCACAATGTAGGCGGGCTCCCGAAGGATATGAAATTCTCCCTCATCGAACCGCTCCGCGAACTCTTCAAAGACGAAGTCCGTGAACTGGGCCGCCAGCTGGGCCTTCCGGAAGAAGTGGTCAACCGTCAGCCATTCCCGGGACCGGGCCTGGCTATCCGCATCATCGGCGACATCACTCCGGAAAGACTGGACATCCTGCGCCGCGCTGACTTCATTGTCAGAGACGTGATCCATAAGCATGGCCTGGACAACACCATCTGGCAGTCCTTCGCTGTACTCCCGGCAGCCATCCGCTCCGTAGGCGTACAGGGCGACGAAAGAACCTACGACTACACCGTAGGCATCCGCGCCGTCACCAGCTCCGATGGCATGACTGCAGACTACTTCCGCTTCCCCTGGGAAGTCTTGGACGAAATGAGCCGCCGCATCTGCAACGAAGTGGCCGGCGTGAATCGCGTAGTCTACGACATCACCTCCAAGCCACCGAGCACCATCGAGTGGGAATAAGATTATTTGTTTAAGGAATAAAAGCCCCTGGTCTCCTTTACGAGAC
>CAVEMF010000329.1:0-2400 GCA_963616715.1 Ruminococcus bromii
CAAAAAGGCCGGGCGAAAGCATCTGCTCTCTGCCCGGCCTTGGACGTCGTATGTAAATAAGTGTGTAATTCGTATTATAGCATGAAGGGACTCTGTTTGGAAAGGAAATTTTTGGGGTTTAGTAATTAGTGGTCAGTGATCACTACACCACCGACTACGCCTTCATCGACAGTCCGATCCGGTGCCTTTTCTCATCGACGCTGATGACTACTACGTCCACGATGTCGCCTACGGAGACGAGGTCGGTGGGGTGCTTCGGGCGTTTCTTGGCCATTTCGGAAATATGGACCAGGCCGTCGTCGTGGAGGCCGATGTCTACGAAGGCGCCGAAGTCTGTGATATTTCTCACAGTGCCTTGAAGGCGGGTGCCTACTTTCATATCCGCGAGGTCGGTGATGGCCTGGCGGGTCATGGGGCGCGGGAGGCTTTCGCGGGGATCGCGGCCGGGGCTCACGAGGGCGTCCAAGATGTCATGGACGGTAGGGACACCGGCGGAGAGTTCTTTCGCCAATTTCTTTTCGTCAATCAGTGGACGCTTCACGGCCAAAAGCTCCAGGGATTTTTTATTTCCCAGATCCTTTTCGGTCATGTGGAAGCGGGCAAGGATTTCCTTCGCCAGGTCATAGGACTCGGGGTGGATGGACGTATTGTCCAAGGGCTGCTTGCCTTCGCGGATGCGCAGGAACCCGGCGCACTGGGTGTAGGCCGCCGGTCCCAAGCGGGCGACTTTGAGAAGTTCCCGTCGGCTAGCAAAGCGGCCATTCTCATCGCGGTAGGCCACGATGTTCTTCGCCACGGCCGCGCTGATGCCGGCGATGTGGGAAAGGAGGGAGGGGCTTGCGGTATTGAGGTCCACGCCCACGTGGTTCACCACCGCTTCCACCACGCCGTCCAAGGTCTCCGCCAATTCCTTCTGGTTCACGTCGTGCTGGTACTGGCCCACGCCGATGGCCTTGGGGTCGATCTTCACCAGCTCCGCCAACGCGTCCTGCACGCGGCGGGCAATGGAGACGGCGCCTCGGATGGTGACGTCGTAGCCCGGGAGCTCGTCGGCGGCGAGCTTGGAAGCGGAGTACACCGACGCACCGGCCTCGCTGGTGATGAGGTAGTGCACATCGGTGAGATGATATTTCTGAATCAAAGAGGCGGCGAACTGCTCGGTCTCATAGGACGCGGTGCCGTTTCCGATGGAGAAGAGCGTCACGTGGTGCTGCTTCACGAGAGATACGACTTTCCGCTCGGCCATAGCCTTCTCCTCGGCGCTGTGGGTGATCTTGAGGACGCCATGGGCCAACACGCGGCCGGTGGGATCCACCACGGCCATCTTGCAGCCTGTGCGATAGCCCGGGTCGAGGCCCATGACGGTGTAGCCGGCAAGCGGCGGCTGCAGGAGGAGTTGCTTTAAGTTCACGCCGAAAATGCGAATGGCCTGGGCCTCGGCCTCTTCGGTGAGCCGGCTTCTCGCTTCTCGTTCCAGCGCCGGAAATAGCAGCCGCTTGTAGCCGTCTTCGATGGCTGCTTCCAATTCGTCTTTGAAAATGGAGGGGCCTTTGTAAATTTTACGGAAAAGGAAATCCAATCCTTCCTCGTGGTCAAAGTTCACATGCACCTTGAGGCAGCCCAGCCGTTCGCCGCGATCCACCGCCAGGATGCGATGGGAGGGCATGCGCTTCAGCGGCTCTTCCTTGTCCTTGTACATGAGAAAACGGTCCGCTCCCTCTGCGTCTTCCACCAGCTCGGTGGCCAGCGTGCCGATGCTCCATAATTTTTGGCGCAATGTCTGGCGAAACGCTGCGTCCTCGGTGATGACTTCCGCGCAAATGTCCCGCGCCCCGGCGAGAGCGTCCTCGGCGGTCTCTACGCCTTTCTCGGAATCCACAAAGGCCGCTGCAAAGGAAATAGCATCGCCCTTTCGCTCGCTCTGGGCCATCATGGCTTCCGCGAGAGGCAAAAGACCCTTCTCCTTGGCCTTCGATGCGCGGGTGGCCCGCTTCTGCTTGTAGGGAAGGTAGAGGTCTTCGAGCTCCTGCAGCTTCTGGGCTGCTTCGATTTGCTTTCTCAGCTCATCGGTCAGCTTTCCCTGCTCTTCGATTTTGGTAAGGATTTCCTCCTGGCGCTTGGCGAAATTGCGAAGGTAGGTGAGCCTCTCCTCGATGGTACGGATCTGCTCGTCCACCAAAGAGCCGGTCACCTCCTTGCGGTAACGAGCAATGAAGGGCACGGTATTTCCTTCGTCCAAAAGTCCGATGGTCTTCTCCACCTGCTGCGGACGGACGGAAAGCTCTTTCGCGATAAGCTGGGGAATGTCGGTGATATGCATGGGGTTCTCCTTTGAAAATTGGTGGTAAATAGGGCTAGGGATTTAGTGGTCAGTGATTAGTGATCAGTGATCAGGGCGCA
>CAVEMF010000330.1:0-2385 GCA_963616715.1 Ruminococcus bromii
AGAATGGTAAATTTCTTGTGCCTGGTTTTGTGGTGGAAGATGTGCATGGCGGCGTAGGCGCCCAAGCTTCCGCCGCAGAGGGCCCATGCCAGGAGTGTGGCTTCGGGGATGCGCCAGGCGTCTCTGATGGCTTTCCATTTGTCGATGCCATAGAGGATGAAGGCGATGGTGTTCATGAAAAGGAAATAGGTGAAAAGTATTTTCTCTGTCATGCGAATCTTCCTATATGAGTTTTTCTACAAAGGCGGCGAGCCGCGCGTGGGGGCCGGCCAGGGGAATCTTTCTATACTCTTCCGGAGTAAACCAGCGGTATTCGCCTTCGGGTACTATAAAGTTTTCCATTTCATAGGCGGTCATGTGCCAGATGCGATGGGTGAAGATGTGTGAGTAGTGCCACAGGTCCTGCAGTGCTTTTCCTTGCAGGACTTTTTCTATTTCCTTTCGCGCGTCCACCGCACCGGACGAAAGAGCCATGGGAAATTCCCACATGGAGGCGAGCATGCCTTTGGGCGGACGGAGGCGGAGAAGCACTTTTCCATCGCGGATGCAGATGGCACAGGCGGCGGAAAATTCTTGCTGCGGTTTTTTCGGCGTGCGATAGGGAAGGCTCTCGGCATTTCCATGTTTCAGCGCCTCACAGAAATTGGAAATGGGGCAGGCTTCACAGCGGGGATGCTTGGGGATGCAAACTTCGGCGCCCAGGTCCATGAGGGCTTCATTGAAATCGCCGGCCCGCGGGGGAAGGGTCTCCTCTACCAGCGAAGTGATTTTCTTTTTGCCGGCGCTTTTTAAAATATCTTCTTCCACATGATAGAGCCGGGCATAGACGCGAAGCACATTGCCGTCGATGGCGGCCTCTCTTTGCCCGTAGGCCATGGAGAGGATGGCGCCGGCGGTGTAGTCACCGATGCCTGGGAGGGCTTTCACTTCGGCCAAGGTCCTCGGCATGGTACTTCCATACTTTTCTTTCAGAATTTTCGCCGCCTTATGCAGGTTCCTGGCGCGGCTATAGTAGCCAAGGCCCTGCCACGCATGAAGCACGTCCGCTTCATCGGCGTTGGCCAGGGCTTCGATGGTGGGGAATCGCTCCATCCAGCTATGGAAATAGGGCTTCACCGCTTCGGTGCGGGTCTGCTGCAGCATGATTTCCGAAACCCATACGTGGTACGGATTCCTCGGCTTCGTTTCGCGCCAGGGGAGTTCTCTCTTGGCGCCGTCAAACCAAAAAAGGAGGCGCTCTGGCCAATTTTTCATTTCCATAAGCGCCTCATTTCATTTCTTCAAATTCATAATCATAAACGGTATCGCCATCGGCAGCGAAGTACACGGTGCCGCGAATTTTCTTTCCCGAGAGGATCATGGGGATCCAAATGCGGTCGGCCATCCACATTTCCTCATAAGGGAAATCTTTCGGCGCAAACCAACGGGGCTCCATTTCATCCGACAGGGAGGGCTCACCACTCCAGTTTCTAGCGAAATAGATGATGCCCGCGTGGGACCATGTGGTATCTGATGGCTGGTGGAAATACAGGTCTCCCACCATTTCCAGGTCCTTGGGCGAGATGATAAGCCCGCACTCTTCTCTAAGCTCTCTGGCCGCGCACTCCCGCATGGTCTCGCCGTCTTCCAGTTTCCCGCCGAAGCCGTTCCATTTGCCAAAGCCCATGCCTCGGCGTTTCCTCCCCAAAAGGATGCGGCCCTTCTCGTCTACGGGAAATACGAGGGATGTGTCTCTCATTTCTTTACAGGGTCGTAGGTCTCAATGTAGAGCTCGCGGAAAAGGCGCTTGCCGGTCTCGGTCTTGTAGAGGCGCTTGTAGAGCGCTTCATTCTGCTCCTGGGATGCGCCGTCTTCGAACTGGTTCACCAGCATGTCTGCTTCGGCGAGAATCTGAGCGTCAGGGCCGTCGATGGAACCGTAGGAATGGTGATGGGCGATGAGCCAGCAGATTCTTTCGATTTCTTCATGGGTGAAATGGAGACGCTTCAGCATGGGTCTGGCTTCATCCGGGCCGAGCTGCTGCTGGATCATGCCGTCGTTTCTGCCGAATTTGATTTCGCCCTGATGGATGCCGATGTCGTGCACATAGGCAGCGGCTTCCAAAATCAGCTGGGTCTCCGGGTCGAGGCCTTCTTCTAAGCCGATCTGGTGGGCAAAGGCGTGAACCTTCAGGAAATGGTGAATGCGGCGAGCGTCGCCGCGGTCGTAGTGAATCATGGCTTCACAGAGTGTCATGAGTTTGTCCATATGATTTACCTCCTTTGGTGATTAGTGATTAGTGATCAGTGATCAGGGTAAGAGTTGGTGGTGATTAACGCTATCGATTTAGTAGTCGGTAGTCGGGGCGCACAAAAGTGAGGAGTGAGGAGTGAGGAGTGAGGAGTG
>CAVEMF010000331.1:0-2369 GCA_963616715.1 Ruminococcus bromii
CCGCTACAGCCCTAAGAACGCCCGCAGGCGCCTACGCCTCCTCCCCGTCTCGTCATCCTGAGCGTAGCCGAAGGATCCATCTGCACTAGCGGTAAGCATGCCCGCTTCCTCCATCGACAAACGCGCCCCGACCACCGACTACTTTCTCCCAATCAAAAAACGCCGCGAATCAATCGCAGCGTTTTTTATTTCCATTATTTCCCTTCCAAAATTTTTTCAGCCGCACCCATGACAGCGAGCATGGTGTGCTCGAAGGTGAGGCCGCCTTGGAAGTACATGATGTAGGGCGGGCGGACGGGGCCGTCGGCGGACATTTCGATGGTGGAGCCCTGAACGAAGGTGCCGGCTGCCATGAGGATGGGGTCTACGTAGCCCGGCATGGGGCCCGGCACCGGGGTGGCGTCGGAGTCTACGGGAGACCAGTTCTGCACGGCTTCGGCGAAGCGGCACATATTTTCTTCGGAGTTCAAAGTCACGGTGGTGATGAGGTCGGTGCGCAGGTGTCCCGGCTCGGGGCTTGTGGCAAAGCCCAAGAGTTTAAAGACAGCGGCGCAGAATTCCGCGCTCATCATGGCCTGGCGGGTCATGTGGGGCGCCAGGAAGAGGCCTTCGAAGAAGGGGCGATAGGATGCCGCATAGGATCCCATTTCTGCGCCCAGCCCCGGAGCGGTCCACACGTAGGAGCACAGCTCTACCAGGTCGCTTCGGCCGCAGATGTAAGCGCCGGTGGGAGCGAGGCCGCCGCCGGCGTTTTTGATGAGGGAGCCGGCGGTGATGTCAGCGCCTAGCTCGATGGGTTCTTCGCGGCAGGTGAATTCGCCGTAGCAGTTATCCACGAAGCAGATGGTCTTCGGGTTCTTCGCCTTCACCACGTCGATGATCTTTTTGATATCTTCCGGGAAGAGGGAGTCCCGGAGCATGTAGCCGCGGGAGCGCTGGATTTCTACGAGCTTGGTATTTTCATCTACGGCGTCTGCAATGGCTTCAAGGTCGTAGGTATTTCCTTTGAGCGGCACTTCTTTGTAGTGGACGCCTTTGGATTTCAGATTGCCGGGCGCGTTGCCGGTGATGCCGATGACGCTCTGCATGGTGTCGTAAGGCGCGCCGACGGCGGAGACCATGGTGTCGCCCGGTTCTAAGAGCGCGAGGAGCACGGTGGCCAGGGCGTGGGTGCCGGAGACGAACTGCGGACGCACGAGGGCGGCTTCGCATTTAAATACGTCGCACCAGATTTCTTCTAATTTCTCGCGTCCCGGGTCACCGTAGCCGTAGCCATTGGAGGGAGCGAAGTGGTAAGCCGACAGGTGGTGCTTCCGAAAGGCTTCCAAAATTTTCTGTGTGTTGAAGAGGGAGATCTCTTCCATTTCATGAAAAACAGGCGCACAAAGAGCGAGCGCCTCTTTCTGTACCTGCTGAAGTTTGGTATTCATTTGTACGAATCAGATCCTTTGAATTGTAGAGATTGCATGTTTGTAGATCAGCTGGGAACGGTTCTCGCTGACCAAGAGTACGGTAAAGCTGTCGAAGGACTTTACCTTGCCTTTGAGCTGGACGCCATTCATCAGGAAAATGCTGACCGGCACGTTTTCCTTTCTTGCTTCATTCAAAAATGTGTCCTGCAGATTCATTTTACCTTCCATCGTTGACTTCTCCTCTAATACGTGAAATGACATAGGCTTCGATTTCCCTGTACCATATGTCTTCTGATGGCGTTTTCTCCACCCAATGAATATATGGCATTCGTCTATACCAGGTCAGTTGCCTCTTTGCGAAATGGCGTGTGTTTTTCTGAATGAGCGCTTCCGCTTCTTCTTGCGAAATGTCGCCCTTCACCACCGGAATCATTTCTTTGTAGCCGATTCCTTTCAGCGCCTGTGAAGTTTCCGGGACGCCCGCCGCCAAAAGTGACCTGACTTCCTCTAAGAGTCCTGCTTCCATCATTTGGTGGACTCGTCTATTTATTTTATCATATAATACGGCTCTGTCCATAGCAATTCCCAAAACCGGGCCGTCATAGATGAGCTCGTGAGATTTTCCCGCCGCTTTATCCGGAGCGCCCACGCCCAAGAGCTCCAGCTTTCGTAGCATCCGCTGGGGGTCTACGGGGATGTCAGTCTCTCCTTTTTCCTTGAGCGCGGAAATCAGAGCTTCCTTTCCCTTTTCTTCATAGAGCGCCTGCCAGCGGCTGCGGCCCTCACCTTCAACTTTCGGAAGAAATTCGTAGCCTTCCAGGAGCGCCTGGATATAGAGGCCCGTGCCGCCGACCACGATGGGAACGCGGCCTTTTTCATTTTCCTCATGGATGATCTCGGCGGCTTTCTTTTGGAAATCGGCCGCTGAGTATGGCTCGGTGGGCTCTAGGCAGTCCA
>CAVEMF010000332.1:0-2352 GCA_963616715.1 Ruminococcus bromii
GGCACCTTCAAAGGCGAAAGAAACATGACCCGTTACGAACTGGCTCAGATCGTAGCTCGCATGCTCGCGAAAGAAGACCAGCTGAACGCAGAACAGAAAGCAACCCTCGACAAACTGGCTGCTGAATTCGCTGACGAACTGGCAAACCTGGGCGTTCGTGTTTCCAATCTGGAAAAGAAAGTCGGCAACATTTACTGGTCCGGCGACGCTCGTATGCGTTATCAGCAGAAATCCAGCAACGAAGCAGGAGCTAAGAAAAAGGAAAACTGGAACGGCCGTATCCGCATCAATGTAAAGGGCCAGGTCAATGACTCCACTTATGTATTTGGTCGTATGACTACCGGCAACGTAGATTGGAAGAATGGCAGCGATGCCAATGTAAAGATGGACCTCCTCTATGTTCGCCATCAGTTTGGTGAAAACCTGGGCGTAGAACTGGGCCGTTACTATGTAGGCATCGGCAACAATGACGAAATCTATGGCGATGCTATGGATGGCGTCAAAGTTGCTTACAAGAATGGCGCATTTGGCGCAGAAGCCGGCTATGGTGAATTCCAGGCTGCGAAGACAGGCGAATATAATGAACTGCTCTCCGGCACCGAATCTGCTTTCTACGCTAAAGCGGGTTACAATGCTCCGAAATTCGGCCTTACCCTGAACTACATCACAACCTCTGCTGCTGAAGGCGGCAGTGCTGATGCTAAAGCTCAAAAAGAAGGCATCCGTATGTGGGGCGTTGATGTCAATGGCAAGATCTCCAAAGATGTAAAAGCTTATGCGTCCTATTTCAAGGAAACCGAACAGGATAAAGACCCGGCTTACTGGTATGCAGGTCTCCAGTATGGTCAGGCAAACCGCAGCAAACCGGGCACCTTCAACATTGGTCTCCAGTACAACAGCATCGATCATGGCTCCGTACTCGGACCGACCGGCCTGTGGCAGACCAACTCCTACTGCGTAGCGGATTACAATGCTGACGACGTAACCTTCTGGTCCTTGCTCGGCGATGTCACCCTCCAGAAGAATGTGACCCTCCATGCTGAATACTCCTTCAACATCGATGGCGACAAAGCAGACTACAGAGATGCTTACTCCGTATCCCTGAACTACAAATTCTAATTTCAGAATGTAGAAGCAAAAAGGAAATCCCTTCTCGGGGTTTCCTTTTTTAGTGCGCGCCTCTCTTTTACCCCCTTCCTCCGGAAGGGGGAGGGCCCGAAGGGCGGGGGTTAGGCGAGGAAGCAGCTAACTCGCTAAGGAAGGACTGATTAAATCGCCATCGGGCCAGAAATTCTGATGAAAAGCGATTTAATCAGTGCTTCCTTAAACCAACCTCCACCGCAAGCGGTCCCCCTCCTTCCAGAGGAAGGAGGTAAAAGAAAGGGGGGATCGCTGATCACTAAAAAGACCACTGACTACTTTTTCCACGCAATCCCTTCACTCAGATTTCCTTTTCCTATATAATAAGAATAGAAAGAGCGCAGGCGAAAGGAGGCGATGCCATGGACGGGACGGATCGGCTGTCCGGCTACGGGAATCCGCAGTACGACCAGCATGCGAAAAGAATCCTGGCGGATAAGAAAATCATGGCCTACATCCTGAAACGTACCGTGCCGGAATTTGCAGACGCCACGCTGGACGATATCGCGAATGTGTACATCGAAGGGGAACCGGAAATCGGCACGGTGCCGTTGAATCCGGATAAGACCAACGCATCACGGAGCGGCAAGATCGAGGGCGATCGCAATGAATCCACCAGTCCCACCGAAGGCTGGGTGACCTTTGACATCCTATTTCACGCCAAGGCTCCGGCGACCAATGAGCTTTTGACGCTCATCATCAATGTAGAGGCTCAGAAGACCCAGGATAAAAATCGCTTGGGCTATGACCTCTTAAAGCGCGCCGTCTACTACGCCGGGCGTCTGATTTCCAGCCAAAAGGAAACCGAATTCCTCGGCTCCGACTACGACCAGGTGAAGAAAGTCTACAGCATTTTCATCTGCATGGACTCGCCCAATGGCGGGAACGCCATCAATCGCTATGAGATGACAGAGCGGCATCTACTGCATCGCTATAAAGCAGATAAACCGTCCTACGATCTCCTTAGCATTGTCATGATTTATCTGGGCGACGACCGCGTGAGGGATCATTGATCAATTTGTTACAATTACTTTTTAGAAATACCGTTCTCTCCGGCAGACAAAGAGAAGACTTGCTGGAAAATCGATACCAAGTATTTCTGACGAGAGAAACAAGAGAGGAGCTGAATACCATGTGCAATCTCAGTGAAGGCATCGTAGATAGAGTAACAGAGCAGGTGACCAGAGATGTTACGAGAAGTGTTACAAAAAG
>CAVEMF010000333.1:0-2348 GCA_963616715.1 Ruminococcus bromii
TGGAGAAGGGGCGCGCGATAGCGGAGGATAGAAGTGCCTCGCAAGAGGCACAACTCGCACTAGCGATATCATGCAAAGCTCCTGACAAACATCAGCGTGCTTTGGGCTATTGCTGAGTATGCGCCTTCGGCGCATTTCTATCCGGCCCTATCGGGCGACCCTTCTCCAAGGGTCTACTCACATAGGGCTAGACCAACAAATTTATACTTACCCTCAGCATAAATCTCTTAACGCAACAGCATTACCTCCAGAAGGGGGGGAGGCGAGGAAGCAGCTGCTCGTGCTAGCCCTTACCACTTTGCAGTAGCCAACCTCCACCACTGGCGCGGTTCCCCTCCTTCCGGAGGAAGGAGGTTTAAGAAGAAAGGAAAAATCATGAGAATCTTATTTACCCCTGCCGGCGATACGGATCCGGTGAGAGGCTTTCACGATGGTGCCATCCTTCACATCCTCCGCCACTACGACGTGGATAAGGTCATCCTGGTGCTGACCAAAGACATGGAGGACAAGGAAGATGCCATGGGCTGCTACGCCAAAGGCATCGAGAGCGTATCGCCGCGGACTACACTCGCCTACATCCGAAGTGGCATCACAGAGCCACAAAAATTCGAAGCCTTGACAAGCGTGCAGGATGCCTTCGACGAAGTCTATGATGCTTATCCCGAGGCGGACTGGCTGGTGAATATCAGCTCCGGCACTCCGCAACTAAAGACCGTCATGGCCCTCTTCGCTTTGGACTATCCCCGGGTGAAGGCCATCCAAGTGGCAAGTCCCGAGCGGGGATCGAATCGAGGAAATCACCCTTGCCGCAATGCAGAAGAGCTGGTGGAAATGCTAGACCTCAATGAAGACAACGAGGAAGGCGCCAAGAATCGCTGCGAAGAGCCGCCGCTATTTCTTTTGAAACGCCACGGCCTCATCCGCCAGATCACCTCCCTAGTGGAGAATTACGAATACGCCGGCGCTCTGCAGATCCTCACACAAAATCGGGACTGCGGCTTCTCCGAGGATACCGAGAAACTCCTCCGCCACGCCGTCTGCCGCCGAGATCTCATGTGGCGAGAAGCGAATAAAGTGATTTCCAAGTACGAAGGCAAGCCACTCATGGAAAGCCCCGACGACTTCACCGAATATTTCCGCGTCATGGAAATGCGCGAGCGAAAGAAGCAGTACCCCGAATTCATCGTCAAGCTCTCGCCCATCCTCATGCAGCTGGGCATGAAATACCTCAAGAGCCTGACTCGCTTCGACCTGTCTGCCTGTGGCTACGATAGAAATGGCGTCTTTATCCTCGACAGAGTAAAGATGAATGAATCCTGCCGCGGCTTGGTGTCTTATGTCGAAAGTATCCTACAGAAACCACTCAGGAATGATCCCATCTACTTCAGCAGCATCGTATGGATCTGCGAGTACTTGCAAAGAAACGAATATAGCCAAGATGAACGCCACAAGAAAGTGACCGGCCTCTTCGAAAAGCTCCGCCTGGCCGAGGAGAAGACCCGAAACCTG
The DNA here is from genome assembly GCA_963616715.1 of Ruminococcus bromii. GTDB lineage: Bacteria > Bacillota > Negativicutes > Veillonellales > Dialisteraceae > Dialister. The sequence continues at coordinate 1,510 of CAVEMF010000333.1, forward strand.
GTGGCCCATGAAATCACAAACCTCACCGACGAAAAGATCCAAGCCCTCACCGCACAAAGCGCCAAGAATCCCACCGGCATCCCCGGCGGCCTCACGGCGAAAGACATCATGCAGCTCCTCCACGAAGCCGCCCGCCTCATCCGCGGTCAAGACATCCGATGGAATTACGATGAGCTCAATGGTATAATTATTGGTAGCTTGAAGAGAAGATGAGAGATCGTAGTTGGTAGTCGGATTGTGCTTGGCTGCTTTCCCACTACCGTGAACCGTTTACCGTATAACCGTAAATCGACTCCTTTGACGATACTGGAAATGGAGCCCTCCCTACTTTGGTATAGCGGTTTGCCCTCTATTTCCCGCGATCCGAAGCACGCACGGTGAAGGGTTACACGGTTATACGGATAACGGATGTGGGGAAGCAGCTAAGCCCGAACCGACCATCGACCACCGACTACCGACTACTAAAAATGGTAAGCAAGCCTTATCCCTTATCCCCTATCCCTTATCCCTAAATTTCAAACCCCGCCGATGCCCACCGCGTCTGGGAAAATCGGCCCTAATATCTCCTAAGGAGACCGTCTATGAGAGAAAAATCCCATCCCCGCCGCAAACTGATTTGTGAGGCCAGGCAGGATGGGCACTCTCAGACACAGCATTAAAAAGAAGTCCCCAGACCAGGGGACGAAAACTCTCAGCCACATACCGTAGCTTGCGCCTACCAAAATTTTTATTAAAAAGAAGTCCCCAGACCAGGGGACGAAAACGATGAGGGGGGCTATGGTCTTACCTCTTATGATACCCAAATTAAAAAGAAGTCCCCAGACCAGGGGACGAAAACT
>CAVEMF010000334.1:0-2347 GCA_963616715.1 Ruminococcus bromii
CGATTTAATCAGCGCTTCCCTAGGGGGGAGTGATCAGTGATTAGTGATCAGTGATCAGGGCGGGTTTAGCGCCAGTGCATACATGGAGGTGTTACCGCCAGGGACTTAGTAAGCGGTAGCGGTAATCACTCTACGTGAGTCCAGCGTCAAAAGCGCCCTGATTACTGATCACTGACCCCTGATCACTAAACCGACAGCGTTCTCTCCTCCTTAGTCCGGTATCTCCGGATTCTCATAGAGCTCTTCTAAGTCCTTCTTGAGATTTTTGCGGATCTCCCCCTCCAGGGCGGTGATGGTCTTGGCGTCGTATTGGTGGATGATGCCGGGGATGCCTTTGGCGCGGAGTTCGCCGTAGTATTCGTTGCGGTAGGTGTTGTAGAAGAAGAGGATGCCGGTGTCCTTTTCCTTGCACTCGTAGGCGGCGATGATGTAGGAGCCGTTGAGGCCAAGGAGCGGGCGGGCGGGCTCGATGATGCGGCGGTACGCTCCTACCGTCTCCGGCAGCGCGTCCGCGTAGTCCCACACCATGAAGCCTTTGCCTCTCACCAGGATGGAGACTTCTTCTCTTTTGATGAGCTCCTTCTCGATGGCGCCGGGCGTCAAGAGGGTGACGAGGCGTTTAAATTCTTCGAAATCGCCGGTGATGCATTCGATTTCCGTCAAGGTCATCATGTGAAGGTCCATCTTCACCATGTAGTCGGCGGTCTCTTCGTCGTAAAGGATGCGCACCTTCCAGCCATTCTCCTCATTGAACCAGCCGAAGGCGTAGTAGATACGCTCGTCCTGCTCATCGATGCGCCGGAGCTTGTAGCCGCCCACATCAGCGGGGAGCTCTTTCTCTATGTCCCATTCCTGGAAAAGCTTGCGTCTTTCATCACGCTGCTTTTGCGTTTTTTCATCTACGTCTGCCACGTTAGTTCCCCTTTTCTGCGGCCAAGCGGTCCCGGGCCGCGGTCACTGATTTCACAAATTCTCTGGTTTCCGGGAAAGGGATCGCATCCATCTTGGAAAATCCTTCGTCCCACCCGTAGTCCTCTATCCACTGGTCCACATTCCCGCGGCCGGCATTGTAGGCCGAGAGCGCCAGCACCTCGTTGTTATGATACAGCTTCAAAAGATAATTGAGGTACCAGGCGCCTAGAGGAATATTCTCCTCCGGCCGGCTCAAGGAATCCGCCGGAAGTCCGCTCTCTTCGGAAATCCACTGCGCCGTCTCCGGCATGAGCTGCATCATGCCCACAGCGCCCACGTGAGACACCGCTTTTTTATCAAATTTACTTTCTGTCAGAATCACCGCTTCTAAGAAATACGGCGAGATCTCCTCCCGCTCCGCGCTTTCCCGGATAATCAGCGCCACGTCCTTGCTGGGCCGAAGGAAAGTGGGATCAAAGGTGAGGATGAAAATAAAAAGACCGCACAAAAAAGCCACGAGCAGCGTAAAAAGCATGGCGCCCAGATTGCCCTGGTGCCGCCGGACTTCTCGCTTTTGTCTTTTCAGTGCGGTTCTCATGATTTCATCTCCTTTTATTGGTGGGGGGAAGAACGCTATTGGTTTAGTGATCAGTGATCAGTGGTCAGTGATCAGGACGTCGAAGCGCGATGCCTTACGCTATCAATTTAGTGGTCAGTGGTCAGTGCTTCCTTAGCGTAGAAAGATAAGGCACCATCTCTCGCCAACATCAAACGCACCCTGATCACTAATCACTGATCACTAATTACTAACTCCCAGCGCTTTCAGCGCTACGTCCACCTGCGCGCGGGTCTCTTCTACGGTGCCACTGTTATTGATCACCACGTCGGCGTATTTGAGTTTATTTTCCGTAGACATTTGTTTGCCGATGCGGTCCATCACTTGCTCTCTGGTGAATCCGTCGCGGTCCATGACGCGCTGGATTTGGATTTCCTGTGGCACATAGACTACCCACACCGCTTCCACACGAAGGTGCCAGCCGATTTCCAGAAGGAGAGGCATATCAAGCACCGCCGCCTTGGCACCGGCAGCTTCTGCTTTATACAGCTCTTCCCGGGTGCGGCGCCAGATGAAGGGATGGATGATGGCATTGAGCTTTTGTCTCTGCTCCTCGTCAGTGAAGACCAGGTCCGCCACCTTCCGGCGATCCAGCGCACCGTCTTCGGTGAATACATCTTCCCCAAAAGTTTCTTTTATTTTCTGCATAGCCTCGCTGCCGGGCGTCACCGCCTCGCGAGCCAGCTTGTCCCCATCAATGATGGGAATCCCCAGTTCTTTCAAATAGGTAGAAACAGTACTCTTCCCGCAGCCCACGCCGCCGGTTAAGCCGATACGATACATGATTGTCTCCTTTGTCACTTACGCTGCACGAGTGAG
>CAVEMF010000335.1:0-2336 GCA_963616715.1 Ruminococcus bromii
AACCCTTTGGAATTTAGTGTGATGAGCGATAGTGGGTTAGTGATTAGTGATCAGTGATTAGTGATCAGTACGCATTTGACTGCTTCCTCACCTACCCCCTGCTCTTCGTAACGCGATTAAGTTAAGCATTTTGAATACAAGCAGGTAGAATCGTCATGTTACGCAAGCATTAAGGAGTAGCCCCTTGGAGAAGGGGCGCGCGTTAGCGGAGGATAGAAGTGCCTCGTTAGAGGCACAACCAGCAGTAGCGGAATCATGCTAACTTTACGCAAACATTGGCATGCTTAGGGCTAGTGCTGGGTATGCACCTACGGTGCATTTCTATCCGGCGCTATCGCGCGACCCTTCTCCAAGGGTCTACTCACGTAGGGCCAGAGTAACAAATATATGCAACCCCTCAGCACAAAAGCCTTAGCTTAACAGCATTGCTTCCGGAGGAAGGGGGGGATCAATGAATGAGGAGAGCGGCAAACGCGTCCTGATCACTGACCCCTGATCACTAATTACTAAATCTCAACCGCCAAATGCCGCCAGATTATTTCTTCTTTTCCAGCAGCAGTGCTTTGCGGGACAGGTTGATGCGGCCTTTGTCGTCGATTTCGGTGACTTTGACCATGATTTCATCGCCTTCGTGAACGATGTCTTCCGGTTTTTCCACTCTCTGGAGAGCCAGCTGGGATACGTGTACGAGGCCTTCTTTGCCCGGCAGGATTTCTACGAATGCGCCGAACTTCATGAGGCGGGTCACGCGGCCGAGGTAGGTTTCGCCCACTTCTACTTCCTTCACGAGAGCTTCTACCATGCCCTTCGCTTTGAGAGCAGCGGATTCGTCTTCGCAGGAAATATATACGCGGCCGTCTTCTTCTACGTCCAGCTTCGCGCCGGTTTCGGAGATGATCTTATTAATGGTCTTGCCGCCGGTGCCGATGACTACGCGGATCTTGTCCACCGGGATGGTGAGGGAAATAATCTTCGGCGCATAGGGGGAGAGATGTTCTGCCGGAGCGGAGATGCATTCTGCCATTTTGCCGAGGATGTAGAGACGACCTTCGTGAGCCTGTTTCAGCGCGGTGAGGAGGATGTCTCTGGAAATACCATGGACTTTGATATCCATCTGGATAGCATTGACGCCCTTCGCGGTGCCTGCGACCTTGAAGTCCATATCGCCCAGTGCATCTTCCATGCCCTGGATATCGGAGAGGATGGAGAACTTGCCGCCATCTTCGATGAGGCCCATAGCGATGCCGGCTACCGGAGCTTTGATCGGTACGCCTGCATTCATGAGGGACATGGTGCTGCCACAGACAGAAGCCTGAGAGGAGGAACCATTGGATTCCAGGATTTCAGAAACTACGCGGATCGCATATGGGAATTCTTCTACGCTTGGGATCACCGGGAGGAGCGCTCTTTCAGCCAGTGCGCCATGACCGATTTCGCGGCGGCCCGGGCCACGGGAGCCTTTGGTTTCGCCTACGCAGTAGGACGGGAAATTGTACTGATGAATGTATCTCTTTTCAGTCACCGGGGTCAGGTCGTCAATGATCTGGGTTTCAGACATAGGAGCCAGGGTGGTGATGGACAGCGCCTGGGTCTGGCCACGGGTGAAGAGAGCAGAGCCATGAACTCTCGGGAGCAGGCCCACTTCGCAGGTGATCGGGCGGATTTCCGTCAACTTTCTGCCGTCCGGACGGATGCCTTCATTGGTGATGGTGTGACGAACGATTTCCTTGGTCAGGTGGTCGAGTGCGTCAGCTACATCGCCCATGTGTTCCGGGTAGATATCAGCGAAATGATCCATAGCCACTTTCTTGGCAGCGGCGATATTTCCATCGCGGCGCAGCTTGTCAGCGTCATAAATCGCTTCGCGGAGAGATTCGGTAGCGAAAGCTTCTACATCTTTTTCAATGTCAGCCGGTACTTCCGGGAATGTGAGGACTCTCTTTTCCTTGCCTACTTCTTCGATGATCTTCTTCTGGAAACGGCAGATTTCTTTGATAGTCTCATGGCCAAACATGATCGCATCGAGGACTTCTTCTTCCGGAGCTTCCTGCGCGCCGCCTTCTACCATCATGATCGCTTCTTCCGAGCCTGCGACAGTGACATTCATGGTGGAAGCTGCCATCTGTTCCTGGGTCGGGTTGATGACATACTGGCCATCTACGCGGCCGACGCGGACACCGGCGATGGGGCCATCCCAGGGGATATCGGAAATACCGATGGATGCAGACGCACCGATCATGCCGCACAACTCCGGCGCATTGTCATAGTCCACAGACAGGACCGTAGCCACTACATGGATATCGTTGCGGCATCTTTTATCAAAGAGAGGACGAATC
>CAVEMF010000336.1:0-2334 GCA_963616715.1 Ruminococcus bromii
CCTTTTTCTCTCTTTCAATATGCTATAATAAGTATAAGGTGCCATTAGCAAGCACGGTAGCGGTTCGTTTTCTGCCCCCGCGTTCCAAAGACAAAGGGGATGATGCCAATGACTGTATATGATTTTTTGACAGTTGTGGTTTGTCTCACTCTTTGTGTGATCGCCATACGCAAATAATTCATCACATTCGTTTCCATCAACAGAAAAACCGCCTCTCCCTAGCAAAGTTTGGCGGTTAATCTGTTGAACTTTTGAGGGGGCCAACCGTTGCCGTTTGGCGCCTTTTCTATTTCCATTATAGCATAAGAAATGGAGTTGTCCAATTTTAATTTAGTAATTAGTGATCAGTGATTAGTGATCAGGGCGCATTTGACGCCAGTGCATACATGCAGGTGATGCCGCTATGTGTGCACAGCGGCAAGCATGTCCTGATCACTGATCACTAATCACTGATCACTAAACCCGGCCGCTTTTTTAATTCCCAAATTCATCCTTCCCATCCTTCGGAAGGGCAGGCTTGGCGTACTTGATCTGCTGACAAATGCATTTGTCCTTCAGTTTGTAAAGCTCCGGCATGAAGTCCATGATCTTATTGAAGGTATCATCATTGATGGAATACCGAGTCCAAAGGCCATCGCGGCGCGCATTGACTACCCCGGACTCGATCAAAATTTTCATATGATAGGACAGGGTGGACTGAGACAGGGTGAAATTGGAAAGGATATCGCAAGCCGCCATCTCGCGGCAAGAGAGCATATCGATCACCCGAAGGCGCGTCTCATCGGATAGTGCTTTGAAAATAGCAGCGAACTCTTTGTAGCTAGGCTGGTATTCCATGGACAAACCTCTTTCTAGTGGAAGGAAATAAAATCGGTATATCTATATATGTAGATTCATTTTAAACCACAGCATTGTCAATGTCAATTCGTTGGCGATGAAACGGGCGAGGTGTAGTGATTAGTGATCAGTGATCAGTGATTAGTACGCGTTTGACAGAAGTGGGCCGATGCATGCGCCTTTCTTCTAGGAAGAAGTTCGGCATATTTGGCTGAGCACTCAGCTGCGCCCTGATCACTGACCACTGATCACTAAACAACCAGCACTATTCTTTTTTGAACGTCCAATACCTCGGCACGAAGATATCTTCAAAAAGATTGATCGCGAAATTGTCTGTGAGGCCGGAAATATAATCGATGGCTGCTACGGGGACATTTCCTTCTGCCAGGCGGAGCTGTTTTTCCGGGAGCCTTTCTTCGTAATAATTTCCTTTGGCATCCTTCTCCGTGTAGTAGGAGAAAAGCATTTTCACCACATTGCTGCCGCGATTTCTATCGGGGATCAAATTCTTCGACATGTACACCGCGTTGAACATGAATTTCCGGAAATCCAGAAGGATGCGGTCGCCCTTCTCGCACATGTGGATGCCATCGGTCTCATCCTGCATGGAGTGCTCCACCACGTCGGTGACCATGGCGGTGATCATAGACGAGTGGGTGGTGCCGATGTAGTCCTTGATTTCAAAAGGAATGTCAGCGGCAGAAATAAGACCCATGGACTCCGCGTCTTCGTAGTCGTGGCACAGGTAGGCGATGCGGTCGGCGTACTTGATGAGCGAACCCTCCAGGGTGTGGGCCTTGAGCCTGCCGCAATGGTTCAGCATGCCGTCCAAGACTTCTTCCGTAAGATTCAGCCCCGCACCGTCCCGTTCCAGCCTTTCCGCGATGCGGACGCTCTGCTCATTGTGCTCGAAGTGTCCATAGATTTCCTGCAGCGCCTGCTCGCCCACGTGGCCAAAGGGCGTGTGCCCTAGGTCGTGGCCCAGCGCGATGGCCTCCACCAGGTCTTCGTTCAGCCGAAGCGCCCTCGCCATGGTGCGGCCGATCTGCGCCACCTCCAGCGTGTGGGTCATGCGCGTGCGGTAGTGATCCCCCTGCGGCGCGATGTACACCTGGGTCTTGTGCTTCATCCGCCGGAAAGAATTGCTATGCAGAATCCGGTCCCGGTCCCTTTGGAAATCTGTGCGCAGCGGGTCCTTCTCCTCCGCCCGCTTCCGCTTCGCTTCCCGCGTAAAGAATGCGCGCTCGCAAAGCAGAAACTTCTCATTCTCTTCCGTTCGTTCTCTAGGATTCATGGCAGTCCCTCCTTTTTGTTCATTGTAGCAGAGGAGAGCGGGGACGCGCTAGGGATAAGACGAAGTGAGGAGTGAGGAGTGAGGAGTTAGGAGTGAGGAGTTAGGAGTGAGGAGTGGTGGTGCGGCGCACAAATTAAGAAGCGCCGCGAGTTTTAAAAGTCCGCGCACATCTGCTTCATCATAGCTTAGTCCCCAGGGGCGCG
>CAVEMF010000337.1:0-2330 GCA_963616715.1 Ruminococcus bromii
CCTTATCCCTTGTCCCTAAACTACTAACACAAAGGAGCACTAACAATGTACCACGCCATTCTCTTCGACATGGACGGCACCATCCTCGATACACTGACAGACCTCACGATTTCCACGAACTATGCCCTACGCGAAATGGGACTTCCCCATGAATTTCCGAAGGACCTGGTGAAGCTTTGCTATGGCAGCGGCATCACGGCGGACATGGAAAAAGCCTTCGCCATGGCCAAGGGCTGTGAGGGCGAAGACTTGGAATTTGTAGGAAATGAGATTCCCTTATCTGCTTATGGATTTGATTCGGCGGACGTGGCGAGGCTGGAAAGCATTTTCGTTCCCCACTACAGCGCCCACTGCCACGACCACAGCGCACCTTATGAAGGCATCATTTCCCTTCTGGAAACTCTTCGCGCCCGCGGCATCTACACCGCCGTGGCGTCGAACAAAAATGAAAACGATGTGAAATCTTTGGCAGACGCTCTATTTCCCGGCCTCTTTGACGTAACCATCGGAAATAGCCCCGCCATCCGCCGGAAGCCCGCGCCGGATATGATCGAGCAAATTCTCCAAACCCTGGGCGTCCCAAAAGAGCAGGCCCTCTACATCGGCGACTCGGAGGTAGACATCGAGACCGCGAAAAACGCCGGCCTTCCCTCCATCTCCGTCACCTGGGGATTTAGAAATCGGAAGTTCCTGGAAGACCACGGGGCGGAGGCGATCGTTTCGTCGGCAGAAGAGCTCACAGATCTTCTGCTCAAGGAATAGACGCTTTGCAGTTAGGAGTTAGGAGTTAGGAGTGGTGGTGCGGCGCACAAGTTAAGAAGCGCCGCAAGTTTGAAAAGTCAGCGCGTTTTCCTATTTCCCCACTACCGTTATCCGTTTACCGTGTAACCGTTCACCGATTCGTTTGGTGATAGCGAGCCATGAAGTAACATACCTTTTCGAAAGAGTTTATCATTCCATGGCTCGCTACCGGTAGTACGCACGGTTCACGGTTATACGGTAAACGGTTCACGGTAGTGGGGAAGCAGCCAAACGCGTTTCCCTATTTTAAAAACTCGCGCCGCTTTATGAATTGTGCGGCGCACCTCCACTCCTCACTCCTCATTCCTCACTCCTCACTCCTCACTTTTAAGAAGTAATCACTGATCACTAAACCACAAAAGCCATGAACCTCCCAAGAGGCCCATGGCTTTTTATTTCCTAAAAATCATTTATGCTCGAAAATATCGACTCGTCTTTCATTAGCCGATGTGCTGCTGCCTTCGGAGCCTTTGACCATTTCTACCAGCTGGTCTTCGTCCACGCCGCGAGAGAGGGCGTATTCTTTGACGCTCTGGATGCGCGCTGCAGCGAGCTCTCTATTGTAGGTGGGGCTGCCGGTGGCGTCCGCGCGGCCTACAAGCTTGAAGGTGTGGCCGGTTTCTTTGGCCTTCTTCACGAGGGCATCGATATTGATCTTCTGGTCCGCTCTGATGTCGGCGGAGTCCACGTCGAAGTTTACGCTGCCGATGTAGTAATCATTCTCCGGCGCTTTGACCGGTGTCACGTCTGCGGAAGCGCCGCCGCCCACGCGACGAACTTCGATCACTTCATCCTCGTCTTCGTAGTCGTAGTTTTTTGAAATGACCGTCTCATCCTTCTCTACCGGGTCATGGCCGCCGAAGCGATAGGACACGCCGGCAAGGAAGCCTTTGTAGGACACATTGTTATCCTTATTTCCGCGGGTATTGAGATAGCGATAGCCGGCCGTCACATCCAAATTGGAATCGACAGCCATATTCACGCCGGCTTCCCACATGGACGTGCTTTCAGTGCCCACGGCGCCCTTGGCATAGAGGTCGAGCACATCGGTCACCGGCTGGCGAGCCACTACGCCGAGCTGGAAAATATTATTGGTGGCTTTGCTGTGGTTCAAAGCCCAGTAGGGATAGCCCTTCATCTCGATGCGGTTCCAGCCACCGAAGGCTGCCACCTGGGGATGGAGCGAGTAGAGCACATTGAGCTCATTCATATTTCCACTGGTGTGGTCCGTGCGAAGGCCGGTGTGCTGGTACTGGGCTGCCCACTTGCTATTGAAAGCATAGGTCGCGCCGCCAAGGAAATTCCATTCGCCGCCGGACTTGTAGCCGTTCGTCCGAGCCGAAGCGTCCCACATGCCCACATTCAGCTCCACTTCCCCGGGACGGAACGTGGTCTGCGGCGATGCGTAAGCCGCCGTGGAAATCGCAGTCATCAAAGCCACAAGGGCCAGTGTCTTTTTCATATGCATCATAGTCACCTCACGAAAATGAACTATTTTTAGAAACTTTGGCCTCATTATAGCATTTTTG
>CAVEMF010000338.1:0-2317 GCA_963616715.1 Ruminococcus bromii
TTTTCTTCCATAGCGACACCTCCTTAGGAAATTGGTTTGTTGCTTTTATTATAGTCTATGGGAGGGGAAGGGGCTAGGGGTTTAGTGATCAGTGATCAGTGGTCAGTGATCAGGGCGCGCGTACCTGCTTCGTCATAGCTAGGAGCTGGGAGCGGGGAGCTTGTAAGCTCTCCCCACGAGACGCCGGAGAGATGGAGAAAGATGCCGTCACGAGTACCTGCTGCCTCACTACCGTGTAACCGTTCACCGTGAACCGTTTACCGACTTGTTTGGCGATAGCGAGCCATGAAGTAACATACTTTTTTCGAAAAGATTTATCGCTCCATGACTCGCTACCGGTAGTACGCACGGTTCACGGTTATACGGTAAACGGTTCACGGTAGTGGGGAAGCAGCCAAGCGCGTTTTCCTATCTCAAAACTCGCGCCGCTTCCTGATTTGCGCGGCGCACCACCACTCCTCACTCCTAACTCCTCACTCCTAACTTTTTCCAACATGTCGTATAATAGAGTCAATCAGTCGTTACGAAAGGAGCCCCCCATGGACGAAGACAAGAGACCCACCGGCAAGCGGATGCGGCGGATGGAGAATATTTCCACCGTCTTTTCTACCTCAGACCTGAATAAGCAGCTCTTCGGCCAGGAGGGCTTCCAATTTTTCCTATTTCAAAAGCGCTGGGAGAAAATGGTGGGACCCCTGATGGCCAAGGAGTCCTATGTGTCGAGCTACAAGAAAGACACCCTCTTTGTGACCGTCACGAACTCCGTCTTCATGCAGCACCTCTTCATGATCAAAGCGGACATTTTGAAACTCCTCGCGGATGATGAATTTGGAAATCGGTTCACCGACATCCGCTTCATCGCCGGGCCTTACAAGAAGAAATACAAAACCTTCACCACCTTAGACCCCATCAATGACAATATCAAAAGGGAGCAGGCCCTCTACAGCCAGCCCTTGACCGACAAAGAGCGGGCCTGGATCGAGCGCTGGAGCGCTTCCCATGTGCGAAACGAAAAAATCCAAGAGCCCTTCGCCGACATGATGAAGGCGGTCCTCCAGATCCGAAAAGGGGACCTAGCCAAAGGCTACCACCCCTGCGCCCGCTGTGGGACCCTCTGCGAAAAAGGCGAGCCCCTCTGCGCCGCCTGCGCAAGGGAAGAAAAGCAGGCGCACCGCGGCCGGGTCATCGGCCTTCTGAAAAAAAATCCCCACTTCTATTTCAAAGACCTGTGCCGCGAAATCCCCTGCACCTATCCGCTCTATGAAGAAGTGAGAAATATTTTGATCCGTAAATTGAAAGATCAGATTTTCAAAAAATTCGCCGGCCCGGAAGAAAAGAAACAGCTCCTAGCCCTCCTCCTCCATCGCCCCACGGACACCATCACCGCCGGAGAGGCGGAGGAGATGCTGAAGAGGCTGCCGGAAAAGAGTTGGTAGATAACGCTATCGGTTTCGTAGTCGGTAGTCGGTGGTCGGGGCGCACTTGACTGCTTTCCCACTACCGTGAACCGTTTACCGTGTAACCGTTTACCGGCTCTTTTACTGATGACGAGCCATGGAGTGATATACCTTCTGTGCAAGAGGTTATCACCTCACGGCTCGCTAGCAGTAGCATGCACGGTTATCGGTTATACGGTGAACGGTTACACGGTAGTGGGAAAGCAGTCAAATGCGAACCGACTACCGACCACCGACTACAAACTACGCAAATAAAAAAACGCTCGAGCTTTCGCTCAGCGTTTTTTTATTGCCCTATTTCCCTATTTCCACCACCTCGCCGCCGCCGAAGGCGTTGTCCGTGCCGGTGACCAAGGTCTGGATGTCTCTGCCCTCCAGGTACGAGAGGAGGGCCCTGCGCCTATCGGGGTCCAGCTCGCTTCCGATATCGTCTAGGAGGAGGACGGGGTAGGTGCCCGATTCTTCTTTGATGAATTCCATTTCTGAAAGTTTCATAGAAAGGATGGCGGTCCGCTGCTGGCCCTGGGAGCCGTAGGCGGAGATGTCGAGGCCGTTCATGAGAAATAAGAGGTCATCTCGGTGCGGTCCCACGGAGGTGTGGCAAAGCCGGGCATCTTCCTCGCGGCTCTTAGAGAGCGCCATGAGATACCACTCCACGTCGGTCTGAGGCGCCGCCTCGCCGCTTTGGGTGTAGCGTATTTCCAAAGACTCCTTATTTCCGGTGAGCTGATCCTCCATGAGCGGCACGATGCGATTCATCTTCTCGATGGTCTCGAGGCGCTTTCTCACCAAGTACGCCGCGCCCTTGGCGATCTGCATGTCCCACAGATCCACCTCCGGCCGCCCGCCGCGAAACTGCG
>CAVEMF010000339.1:0-2276 GCA_963616715.1 Ruminococcus bromii
ACGAACTCACCTGGAGCTGCTACGAAGGCGGCGAGCACCCCTGCGGCACCTGCGGCACCTGCATAGACCGGGCGGCAGCGTTTCAAGCGAATGGGGTCAGCGATCCTGCAATTAAAGGATAAGGCGCGCTGGGAAAGTTAGGAGTTAGGAGTGAGGAGTGGAGGTGCGCCGCATCAAATTAAAAAGCGGCGCGAGTTTGAAAGTCAGCGCGTTTACCTGCTTCCCCACTACCGTGAACCGCTCACCGTATAACCGTTCACCGGCATGCTAACGGTAGCGATCCCTGGCGCGATAAACTCTTACGAAGAAAAGTATATAGCTCCATGGCTCGCTATTGTTAAAGGAGCCGGTAAACGGTTACACGGAAAGCGGTTCACGGTAGTGGGGCAGCAGCCAAACGCGTCCTGATCACTAATCACTGATCACTGACCACTAAATCTATAGCCCATGAAAGGATATAATATGTATACAGTAACCAAAAGAATCGAAGTGTCCGGTGCCCATTTCCTGCACCTGGATTATGAAAGCAAATGCACGAATCTCCATGGTCACAATTGGATCATCACGGTGACGGTGCAGAATGATACCTTAGACAAGAACGGCATGGTGGTGGATTTCAGCAAGATCAAGGAAATCGTGAACCAGTTCGACCACCATGTGATCAATGAGGTCCTTGGAGACCTGAACCCGACGGCGGAGAATATCGCCAAGTGGCTTTGTGACCGCATCCCCCACTGCATCCGCGTGTCGGTGCAGGAGACGGAAGGAAATGTAGCGACTTATGAAAAATAATTACGCCTACGACGACGGGCTATTTCATGTGACGGAAATCTTTGACAGCATCGATGGCGAAGGGAAACGCACCGGCCTCATGGCCATCTTCGTGCGTTTTGCCGGCTGCAATCTGCGCTGCAACTATTGCGACACCGCTTACTCGCTTTCCTTAGACGATACGGCCTTCGTGATGACCGGCGAGGAAATCATCCGGGCCATTCACAAATTTCCCTGGAAGAAAATCACCTTCACCGGCGGCGAGCCGCTGCTCCACCCGATTCGCGCTTTGTGCGAAGCCTTGGGTGAGGAGGGCTACGAGGTGAATATCGAGACCAATGGCGCCGTCCCTTTGTGGGAGAGCCGTCCGGCGGGCACATTTTATACCATGGATTTCAAATGCAGCGGCAGCGGCATGAAAAGCGCCATGATTTTAGAAAATTTCTCTTTGCTAAAGAAGCAGGATGTATTAAAATTTGTAGTATCAAGCAAAGAAGATATGGACGAGATGAGAGAGGTCATCTGTCGATATTTCCATAAAGGAGAGGACCCGGCCTTCTACGTCAGTCCCGTGTGGGGGCGGATTGCTCCCGCGGCATTGGTGGACTACGTGAAGGAAATGGGACTTGGTGACGTGCGGGTGCAGGTGCAGCTTCATAAAATCATCTGGGACCCCGATAGGAGAGGCGTGTAGTTATGGATTTGAAGAAATTGGAAGAGGCCGCGCGGCTCATCATCGAGGCAGTAGGAGACGACCCGACGAGAGAAGGCCTCATCGAGACGCCGAAGCGCTTCGCCGACATGATGGCCGAGCAATTCGCCTACAACGCGGTGTCCAATGCGGATATCGCCAAAGAATTTGAAAAGACCTTCGAAGCCACCGAGAGCGACATGGTGGTGGTGAAGGATATAGAAATATTTTCTCACTGCGAGCACCACATCGCTTTGATGTACAATATGAAAGTGGCGGTGGGCTACATCCCCCAAGGCCGCGTCATCGGCCTGTCAAAGATCGCCCGCATCGCCGACGCCGTCTCCAAGCGCTTCCAGCTACAGGAACGCATCGGCACCGACATCGCCGAAGTCATGCGCCTGGTGACCCACTCCGACGACGTGGTAGTCTACATCGAAGGCGAACACTCCTGCATGACTGCCCGCGGCATCAAGAAACCCGGCACCAAGACCAGGACCCTTGCCTCCTCCGGCGCCTTCAAGACCGACCCCATGCTCAGAAAAGAATTCCTCATGATGCTGAAATGAGGGAAATCAAAAAGACGAAGCACGCAAAATGCTTCGTCTTTTTATTTTGGGTGGTCGGTAATCGGTGGTCGGTAGTCGGTTCGCATTTAGCGCTAGAGCATACATACAGATGACACCGATATGTGTGAATAGCGTCAAACGCGCCCCGACCACCGACCACCGACTACCGACTACCAAATCGATAGCGCCATCCCCCACTACCTAAGCGGCCCCGGCGCGCCGTAGAGCACCATGAGGAGCAGCGC
>CAVEMF010000340.1:0-2276 GCA_963616715.1 Ruminococcus bromii
TGCTTCGTCTCGTCATCGATCTGGTCAGTCATGCGAGCCGCCGGGGTGCCGGTTCGGGGAGAATAAATAAAGGTATAGGCCGAGTCGAATTTGATTTCTTTCAAAAGCGCCAAGGTTTCCTGATGCATCTCCTCCGTCTCGCCGGGGAAGCCGGTGATGAGGTCAGTGGTGAGCACGATGTCCGGCATCTTCTCGCGGACGTAGTCCACCAATTCTTTGAAATGCTCGATGGTGTAGCCACGGTTCATGCGCTTCAACATTTCCGTAGAGCCGTGCTGCACCGGCAGATGCATGTGACGCACCACCTTCGGCGAGTCGGCCATAGCATCCACCATGTCCCTCGTCATGTCTCTGGGGTGAGAAGTCATGTAGCGCACCCGTTCGATGCCGTCGATCTTGTCGATGGCGCGGATCAGCGTGCCGAAATCGGTACCATTTCTGAAATCGAGACCATAGGAGTTCACATTCTGACCAAGCAAAGTGATTTCCTTGTAGCCTTCCTTGGCGAGACCTTCGATTTCCTGACAAATGTCCTCCACCGTGCGGGACAGCTCGCGGCCGCGCACGTAGGGGACGATGCAATAGGTGCAGAATTTATTGCAGCCCTGCATGATGGGCACCCAGGCAAAGACATTCGACTTTCTCACCGCTTTGAGCTCGCTGTAGTCGCTGACGCTGTGAGGATTTCTTTCCGTCTTCACCACGTGAGCGCCCTGGGCGTCTTCCTTGGAAATAATTTCCTTCAAGTCGTGGATGTGGTAGGGTCCGATGACGAAGTCGATGATGGGCATGCGCTCGATGAGCTTGCCTTTGTTCTCCTGCGCCATGCAGCCGGCAATACCAAGAAGCATCTTCGGATTCTTCTCCTTCAGCTTTTTGATCTCGCCGATCTTGCCATACACTTTTTCCTCTGCGTTCTGGCGGATGCTGCAAGTATTCATGATCACAATGTCCGCATCCTCCATCACGTCAGCCGGCTGGTAGCCCAGCTCCTCTAGCTGTCCATTGATGCGCTCTGTGTCGGACTCATTCATCTGACATCCATAAGTGATAGTGAAATATTTCTTTTCCATTCCAAGCCGTCCTTTGCTCGCGACTAATTTATTTTTCTTGAGAGAATTGAATCATATCATTATAGCACAACGGGCGGGATATGGGATAGGGGATAAGGACGCGCGTACCTGCTTCCCCACTACCGTGAACCGTATAACCGTGTAACCGTTTACCGAGCATGCTAAGGGTAGCGGGAGTTGGAGAGCAGCCCGCTATTGCGAAGCAGGGCAGTGCTCCATTTCCCGCCATCATCAAACGAGCCGGTTAACGGTTACACGGTAAACGGTTACCGGTAGTGGGAAAGCAGGCACGTACGCACCGACTCCCAAAGACCGACCACAATCTTTTCATTTCCCCCTTGACATTCCCGTCCGATGATTTATAATATGGAATATCTAATGAAGTTAATTATTTTCTTGGAGGAATTATATGAAAGACAATGAAGCCGCACGAAATTTGGTAGAGAGTATGAAAATCATTTTCCTTGGCCCCATTCGTGATGCCGAAGAGCTTCTGAAAGGGGAGACCCCTGTGCTCTGCCATATTTCCGAAAAAGGAAAAATCACACCCACCGAGCTGGCGCGCCACTTCTCCCTCTCCACGCCGCGGATCGCCACCATCTTGAATCACCTGGAAGAAAAGAAATGGATCCACCGCATCCACGACACCGAGGACCGCCGGAAGGTCTACATCTACCCCACCCCCGCCGGCCACGAGCAGGCGGACCGCAAAATCGCAGAGCTCCAAAAGAAATGCGACGACGTCCTATCCGCTTTGGGCGAAGAGGATGCCAAGGAGTACCTCCGGCTGACAAATAAGGTGGCAGCGCACTTGAAAAAGTGAGGAGGGAGAAGTGAGAAGGGAGGAGTGAAGGTGCGGCGCACAAATTAGAAAGCGCCGCAAGTTTGGAAATAAGACAAACGCGTCCGGCTGCTTCCCCACTACCGTGAACCTTTTACCGTATAACCGTTAACCGTCCCTTTTGACGATAGAGGGAAATGGAGCACAGCCCTGCTTCGATATAGCGGCTTACCCGTCTAGTTCCCACAGCTCCAAAACACGCACGGTAAACGGTTACACGGTTATACGGATAACGGTAGTGGGGAAGCAGGTAGGCGCGCCGACTTTCAAAACTCGCGCCGCTTTACGAATTGTGCGGCGCACCTTCACTCCTCACTCCTAACTTTCAGCGATCCTCTCATCCATCCTCATATTTCATCCGC
>CAVEMF010000341.1:0-2271 GCA_963616715.1 Ruminococcus bromii
ATTTCTGGTAACATATATATTTTTTACCATCAGCATTTCCTTAAAATACATGTGAGCTCCGGGGCTTTTTGTCTGCGGAGCTTTCTTTGTGTGAGGCCGTCGATTTGGTCATAGCGAACATCCGAGACGATTCGGATTGACTGTTTATTTATGTACTGCTGAAAAAATAAAGAGAAAGAGAGAGGTGAACCATTTGACACTGGATGAAGTTTTATTGTACGTCATGCTGGCAGGCCTGGCGGCGGCTGTCGTAGGCGCCGGCATCGGCTATCTTCTGCGCAAACGGATTGCAGAAGCCCGCATCGGTTCTGCCGAAGAAAAGGCAAACCAGATCGCTGAGGATGCGAAGAAGCTCCTGGAGTCCGCGTCCCGTGAAGCAGAGACTTTGAAGAAAGAAACCATGGTACAGACCCGCGACGAGATCCATAAGCTCCGCGAGGACATGGAAAAGGAAAACAAAGAACGCCGTGACGAGCTGGCGAAGTATGAGCAGCGTCTGGTCCAGAAGGAAAACAATCTGGATTGGAGAAGCGGCAACTTGGAACAGCGGGAATCCCAGCTGGACAAGAAGGAAAACCAGGTAAAAGCGCAGCGCGAAAAAGTAGAAGCGCTCTATGCGTCCCAGCAGGCGAAGCTGGAAGAGATTTCTCAGCTCTCCCGCGAACAGGCGAAGGACATGATCCTCACTCGCGTGGATGAAGAGTTGACCCACGAGAAAGCAGTCCGCATTCGCGACGCCGTGGAAGAAGCAAAGAGCACCGCGGACACCAAGGCTAGAGAAATCATCGCCGCAGCCATTCAGAGAAATGCAGCGGATACGGTTTCCGAAACCACGGTTTCTGTAGTGGCATTGCCAAACGAAGAAATGAAAGGTCGCATCATTGGCCGCGAAGGTAGAAATATCCGCGCCATCGAGACTTTGACCGGCGTGGACCTCATCATCGACGATACACCGGAAGCGGTCATCCTGTCCTGCTTCGACCCGATCCGCCGCGAAATCGCACGGCAGGCTTTGGAAAGTCTCGTGAAGGATGGACGTATCCATCCGGCCCGTATCGAAGAAGTGGTGGCCAAGACCAAGAAGGAAGTGGATAAAGCCATCCGCGAAGCCGGCGAACAGGCTGTCATGGAATGTGGCATCCGCGGCATGCATCCGGAACTGGTGAAGACCCTGGGCCGTTTGAAATACCGTACCAGCTATGGACAGAATGTATTGCAGCACTGCATCGATACCTCCTATTTCTCCGGCATCCTGGCTGCTGAAGTAGGCGCTGATGTAGAGCTGGCTAGAAGAGCAGGCCTCTTGCACGATATCGGCAAAGCCGTAGATCGCGAACAGGAAGGCACCCATGTGGAACTCGGCGTCGAACTGGCGCAGAAATACCACGAATCTCCCCAGGTCATCAATGCCATCGCCTCTCATCATGGCGATACAGAGCCGACCTGCGTGGAATCCGTCTTGGTAGCGGCAGCCGATGCCATCTCCGCTGCTCGCCCCGGCGCTCGCCGCGAGACATTGGAGAACTACATCAAGAGACTGACCAAGCTCGAAGACATCGCGAAATCCTTCCCCGGTGTGGCTAGCTGCTACGCTATCCAGGCCGGCCGCGAACTCCGCGTCATCGTGAAACCGGAAAAGGTGAACGAAGACCAGGCTGTGATTCTGGCCCACGAGATTTCTCAGCGCATCGAGAAAGAATTGCAGTACCCCGGACAGGTCAAAGTGGTGGTCATCCGCGAGACCCGCGCGACGGACATTGCGAAATAAGAAATTTGAAAAAAGCTGTGAGGCGTTTAAGCCTTGCAGTTTTTTGTTTTTAGTGGATTAGTAATCAGTGATCAGTGATTAGTGGTCAGGCCGCGATTATCGCTAGTGCGAACAGAGAGCCCGGGCCATTGCTGACTACTGGATTAGTAGCGTAAAGCATCGCGAGTTGGTACCCTGATCACTGACTACTGATCACTAACCACTAAATCGATAGCGCCAAATACCTCTGCTCTATGCTATAATGAGAAAACTCTTCTTTGCTTTTTATGAGAAAAAGAGTGTACTAATAATGGCAGAGCCCTTACGGGCCTGCGTAGTTCATTATAGAAATGAGGTCATACCTATGGATAGAGAAGATTTGGATAAGCAGCTGAAAGAGCATGGTGAAGCGATGGAGGGGAAGATTACCGGTTCCTCCAAGGGACGCATGAAGGTCATGGCCTTGGCATTGGCGATGCTGGTGGTCGGTGGTGCGGGTGGTTGTTTCTTCGGAAATACGCCAT
>CAVEMF010000342.1:0-2260 GCA_963616715.1 Ruminococcus bromii
CCCTCCCCCTTCCAGAGGAAGAGGGTTTAATAGGAAAGGCTTCGCCCTTTTAGAACGCGCCCTGACCCCTGATCACTAATCACTGATCACTAAACCATCAACCATCTCATCCCTTCATCATCTCCCGCTCTTTCCATGCCAAAAGCGCATGAGCACGAAAACCATTTGACAGAATGGATTTCATCTAGTATGATTGTCTCAACCTAATACACATGCGATGAGCGGGATAAAGCTGTATGACAGGCATGGCAGAGAGCCGGCGGTTGGTGAAAGCCGGTATGATGCGTATGGCGATACTCTCCTGTGAGCACCGGATTGAATGAAGATTTCTTCAACTAGAGAAGGCGGCAGTCCCCGTTACGGATGAACCATGAAAGTATAATGCAGGGTGGTACCGCGGACGACTCGCCCCTGTCTCAGATGAGACAGGGGCTTTTATATTATACGAAATGGATCGAGATATAAGTGCAAGGTGGTACAGCGCATAGGCGCCCTTGTCCGAGGAATCGGGCAGGGCGCTTTTATATTTCATGGTGAGTGATAAATCAGGGTGGCACCGCGGAGATCCGCCCCTGGGAGAAGGAAGCCCTTCTTTCAGGGGCGGTCTTTTAGTTAGGAGTGAGAAGTGAGGAGTGAAGGTGCGGCGCACAAATTAAGAAGCGCCGCGAATTTGAAAAGTCAGCGCGCTTGACTGCTTCGTCATAGCTCAAAGCTATGGTGAAGCAGGGATGCGCGGTCTTATTTCAAAAACTCACGCCGCTATATGAATTGATGCGGCGTACCACCACTCCTCACTCCTAACTCCTCACTCCTAACTTCCGGCAAAGGTGCCCTATATCCCCTATCCCTTATCCCTTTTAAACCAAATGGAGGAAACCCAAATGATGAATATGAGAAAAATGATGAAAGCAATCGGCGTATGTTCCATGGCGGCGATCCTGATGATGGGAGCCACCGGCTGCGGCGGGAAGGCGGCCAGCTCCGCTGTTTCCTCCGGCAAGAAAGACGCGGCGAAGATCGGTTTCACGGCGGCACTGACCGGCGGCGCGGCGGCGTATGGCAAGTCGGAGGAGGAAGGCGTGCGCCTGGCGGTGGAAGAAATCAATAAGAAAGGGGATTTCCCCATCGACCTCCTGGTAGAAGACACGAAGGCAGTGCCGGCGGACTCCATGAACGCCACGAAGAAACTGATTCAGGAAAAAGTATCCGTCATCATCGGACCCATGACCTCCAATGAAGCGAAGGCGGCCGGCCCCATCATTCAGAATGCCAAGGTGCCGTCTCTGGAAATTTCCGTCACCGCGGAGAACATCACTGACATCGGCGATTGCATTTTCAGAAATTCCGTGCCGGAGTCGAAGAACATTCCCCAGACCGTGAAGAAGACCCACAAGCTCTTAGGCTACAAGACCGCGGCGATCCTCTACGCCCATGACAATGAACAGCACGTGACGGCGCAGAAATATTTCCAGAAGACCATGGAAGAGGAAGGCGTCGAGGTGATCGATGTGGAAACCTTCGGCAGCAAGGACAGCGAATACTCCGCCCAGCTGACGAATATCCAGCACAAGAACCCGGACGTCATCGTGGTGTGCAGCTACTACCAGGAAGGCTCCCGCATCTTAAAGAAGATGAGAGAAATGGGAATGAACCAGGCAGTCTTAGGGGACAATGGCTTCGTATCGCCGGAGCTGGGCAAGATGGCCGGCGCTGCGGCTGACAATGTGTACGTGTCCTCCATGTGGACCGCTGACAAGAAGGACGACAAGGTCAAGGCTTTCGTGGATAACTACACCAAGGCTTACGGCCACGCACCGGACCAGTTCGCCGCTAGCGCCTACGACGGCGTGTACATGGTGGTGGACGCGATGAAACGCGCCGGCACCACCACGGACCACAAGAAGATCCGCGATGCCATGGCTGCCATGAAAGATTTCCAAGGCGTCTGCGGCACCTTCAGCTTCGACGACAAACGCGACCCGGTGGTGGACCTGATCCTCATGAAGATGCAGGACGGGAAGTTTAGCGTAGTGGAAATGTAAGTGCGCTTACCGCTTGGGGTATAGGGGTCAGTGATTAGTGATCAGTGATCAGGGCGCATTTGACTGTAGAGGCAGTTTAGCTAAGCCTTCCTTTCTCGAGTAATGATGTTAAGTTAAGGATTTTATGCTGAGGGGTTGCATATATTTGTTACTCTGGCCTTATATGAGTAGACCCTTGGAGAAGGGTCGCCCGATAGGGCCGGATAGAAATGCACCGT
>CAVEMF010000343.1:0-2258 GCA_963616715.1 Ruminococcus bromii
TTCCCTAGGTGCGCCCTGATCACTGATCACTGACCACTGATCACTAAACTCCAATTGTTATTCAACGCAAAATCCTATTGACATTTCCCATAGGAGTAGTACAATTTAAACTACAGTAGAAGAATGAATGGCAAGGAACGGAAAAATCATCGGATGTTTCTATAGAGAGCCGGCGGGTGGTGGAAGTCGGTGGGACTAGGGTGAGGCTCCCCGGGAGTTTCAGCGGTGAAGAGAGTAGCTGCTGACGCGGTCCGCGTTATGGACGAAAGACGTAGAACAGGACAGGCTGTGAAATGAGATGGCATAGAGAGCCGGCGGATGGTGGAAGCCGGAGCATTGATTTCATAAGATATCACCTGGGAGTCCCTGCTGCGATAGGTAGTGGTAGGCGCATGGCCGCGTTAGGGCTGTAATTGAGTATAATGTAGGGTGGTACCGCGCATGTCGCCCCTATTTCCGAAAGGAAGTAGGGGCGTTTTTTATTTCTCCCGAAGTCTTTACCATTCATTCTATAGAAAATCAATGCTACTGAGTTTAAGATCTAAATGCTAATGTGTAAAGGCTCATGTTACGCAAGCCTCACATGAGTAGCCCCTTGGAGAAGGGGCGCGCGATAGCGGGGGATAGAAATGCGCCAAGGGCGCATGCTTAGCACTAGCCCTAGGTGTGCTATCACATGCGATGAGTTTGCAAGATACCGCTAGTGCATGGTATACGCCTTCGGCGTATTTCTATCCGGCCCTATTGGGCGACCCTTCTCCAAGGGTCTACTTTCTTATGTTAGTGTAACAATCGACTTTAAATATCAGCATTCAAGTTCTTAACTTCGCAGGATTGTGTAGAAGAGGGGAGACCTTCTATTTTGAAAGGAGAGATTGCTATGGCAATTCGTTTTTCTGATGTACTTGAACAAATGGGACCGTCTGATCTGGGACCCCTTCTGGCGCTGACCGCTCAGCCTGATATCATTTCCTTCGCAGGCGGCCTGCCGGCTCCGAAGACTTTCCCGCTGGAAGAATTGACCGAAGTGGCTATCAAAGTCCGCAAGGAAGATGGCGCCGGCGCTATGCAGTATGGCCCGTCCCTGGGCTTCATGGGTCTGCGCCAGGCTATCGCTGACCGCATGAACGCTATGTACCAGCCCATGGGCATGGACAAAGTGGAAGCCAAGAACATCATGATCGTCACCGGTTCTCAGCAGGGCCTCGACATCACCGGCCGTGTCTTCCTGAACAAAGGCGACGTGATCCTCTGCGAAAGCCCGACCTACCTGGGCGCTATCGGCGCTTTTGATTTCGAACAGCCGAAATACATCGAAGTACCGACTGACGACGACGGCATCATCACCGAAGAACTGGAAAAATATCTGGAAACCACTCCGAATGTAAAATTCATCTACGTCATCCCGAACTATCAGAACCCGACCGGCCGCTGCATGTCCCTGGAACGCAGAAAGAAACTGATGGAACTGGTGACCAAGTATGAAATCCCGGTATTCGAAGATAACCCCTATGGCGATCTCCGTTTCGAAGGCGAAGAAATCGCTCCGCTGATTTCCATGGACCCGAAGCACCTCGTCATGTACTCCGGCACCTTCTCCAAGACCCTGGCTCCCGGCATGCGTCTGGCATGGATGGTCTGCAACGACGAAATCCTGGCGAAGATGGACCTGGTCAAAGGCTCCACGGATCTCGCTACCCCGTCCGTTACCCAGCGTGAAGTGGCTGTATACATGAAGAACTACGACTTCGAAGGCCACGTACAGGACAACTGCAAACTCTACGGCCATCGCCGCGATGTGATGTGCAATGCCATCAAAGAATATTTCCCGTCCGACGTAAAGTGCACCTATCCGCACGGCGGCCTCTTCCTGTGGGTCGAACTCCCCGAAGGCCTCTCTTCCCGTGACCTCTTCCCATACGCTCTGGAAAGAAAAGTCGCATACGTTCCGGGCGACGCTTTCTTCCCGGAATCCGGCAAGAAGAACTTCTTCCGCCTCAACTTCTCCTACAACGACGACGATGTCACTGTAGAAGGCGTAAAGAGACTGGCAGACGCTCTCAAAGCGTACCTGGCTGACAAGAAATAAGAAACGCTACGCGCGTAAAGAACCGCTCCTCACGGGGCGGTTTTTTCTTTTCTTTAGCGAAACCTCCTTCCTTTGGAAGGAGGGGGACCGCGAAGCGGTGGAGGTTGGCACATTTACCTGCTTCCTCGCCCAACCCCCTGCCCCCCTTCCGGAGGAAGGGGGTAAAAGC
>CAVEMF010000344.1:0-2252 GCA_963616715.1 Ruminococcus bromii
ATCCGATGACATAATGTGTTCTGCTCCTTTTTTTACAACGGGGAAATAGGAAAATGTCCCCCGCCTTTACGGGACCAGGCGATTAGGTAAAGAAGCTTATATGCCAGCAGGCAGCACAATCATGCTACGCAAGCGTTAGAAAGTAGACTCTTGGAGAAGGAATGCTATTAAGTTAAGCATTTTTAATACCAGCAGGTAGAATGATTCATGTTGCACTAGCCTTAATCCGTAGCCCCTTGGAGAAGGGGCGCGCGTTAGCGGAGGATAGAAGTGCCTCGCTAGAGGCACAACTCACAGTAGCGGAATCATGCAAAACTCCTAGCAAACATCAGCATGCTTTCCGCTACTGCTGAGTATGCGCCTTCGGCGCATTTCTATCCGGCGCTATCGCGCGACCCTTCTCCAAGGGTCTACTTTCTTAGGGCTGCAATAACAAATCGATGCTATATCCCAGCATAAAATTTCTTAACTTAATCGCATTCCTCTGGAAGGATGTATTTCTTTTCATTTCTTCCACTGAAAAATCACGCGCAAAAAAGAGCAGCCCCTTAAAGAGGCTGCTCTTTCAGAGGAAGCAGTGTTCCTTATTTCTTTTTCTTTGGGTTGAATGCATTCATGGCATGATCTACACCATTTTTGAGTGCATCCTCGATGGAGTCGGCGGTATGAATCTTCGCTTCCTCGATCAGAGCCACATCATCCCCATAGGGACGGGTGAGCACGTGATCCACCACCGTGTGACCATCTTTCGGATGGCCCACGCCGATGCGGAAACGGTTGAATTCTTCACTTCCCAAATGGGCAATGAGAGACTTGATGCCATTGTGACCGCCGGCGGAGCCTTTCTTGCGGATCCGCGTCTTTCCGGGCGGCAGATCCAGGTCGTCGCAGACGATGTAGATATCATCAAGGTCCACCTTATAGTATTTGGAAATAGCCCCCACCGCTTCGCCGCTAAGGTTCATATAGGTCTGCGGTTTCACCAGCAGGACTTTCTCGCCCCCCACAATGACGGTGGCGATTTCTGATTTCATGTCCGATTTCCAAAGGCTGACTTTGAAGCGGTCCGCCAGGATGTCAATCACATCAAATCCCATGTTATGCCGACTATGTTCGTATTCTTTCCCCGGATTTCCCAGGCCTGCAATGATTTTCATTATTTATCAAAGAGGGAGCTTACGGAAGCGTCGTGGAAAATACGAAGGATCGCTTCGCCCAGGAGCGGAGCGATGGAGAGGACGGTGAGCTTGTCCTGCATCTTTTCTTTCTCGATAGGCAGAGAATTGGTGACGATCAGTTCATCGATGTTGGATGCTTTGATGCGTTCGGTAGCCGGATCGGTCAGTACCGGATGGCATACAGCTGCATAGACGCCGCGAGCGCCGTATTCTGCCAGCGCTTTCGCACCTTCGCACAGAGAGCCTGCGGTATCTACGATGTCGTCGATGATGAAGCAGTTTCTATCTTTGACATCGCCGATGATGTTCATAACCTTCGCTACGCCCGGTTCCGGACGGCGTTTTTCGATGATGGCAATCGGTGCTCCTACGCGATCAGCCAATTCGCGAGCGCGAGTGACACCACCAAGGTCCGGAGAAACGATGGTCAGGTTTTCCAGGTTCTTGGATTTTACATATTCTGCAAGCAGAGATGCAGACATGAGGTGGTCTACAGGGACATTGAAGAAACCCTGAATCTGGCCTGCGTGCAGGTCCATGGTGACGACTCTGGTAGCACCGGCAGCAGACATGAGGTCAGCTACGAGCTTAGAAGAAATCGGTTCACGACCGCGGGTCTTGCGGTCCTGGCGTGCATAGCCATAGTATGGTACTACGCAGGTGATGTGACGAGCAGAAGCTCTCTTCAGCGCATCAATCATGATGAGCATTTCCATCAGATTGTCATTGACCGGCGCACCGGTGGGCTGAATGATGAAGCAGTCTTTACCACGGACACTTTCATTGATCATAACCTGAATTTCGCCATTGTTGAAACGACCGCAAATGGCTTTTCCCAGAGGTACCCCAATGTAGTCTGAAATTTCTTTTGCCAGTGCCGGGTGCGAGTTTCCTGTAAAAATCCTCAACTTAGAAGTGTCTTCCATGTCCATTTTGCTGCCTCTCCCTTTCCTTTCATTCGATGAAGGTAATAAAATAAAATTTTCGCCGGCGAGGCCTACTCCCACTGCCTCGCGTAGCTATCATGCCTCTATATTATACCAATCCGGCAGGATTTTGCAAAATTAGAATTAG
>CAVEMF010000345.1:0-2222 GCA_963616715.1 Ruminococcus bromii
TTATACCACAAAATAAAATACCACAGAGACTTGGTGCGTCCCTGCGGTATTTCTATTTCCTTAGATGGTATGAGAAGAACCTACGACTGCTTCGATCTTATGCTTGACCATCTGTTTTACCGCTTCTCTAGCCGGCTTCAGATAGCCTCTGGGGTCGAAGTTGCCCGGATCCTTCATGAGCGCTTCGCGGATGGCGCTGGTCATGGCCAGGCGGATATCGGTGTCGATATTGATTTTGCAGACTGCCATGGTAGCAGCTTTACGGAGCATGTCTTCCGGTACGCCTTTGGCACCGAGGACTTCGCCGCCGTACTGGTTGCATTTGTCTACAAATTCAGGAATGACGGTGGAAGCGCCGTGGAGAACGATGGGGTAGTTCGGCAGGAGCTTGCCGACTTTTTCGAGGCGTTCGTAGTCCAAGTAGGGGTCACCCTTGTATTTGTAAGCACCGTGGCTGGTGCCGATGGCAATGGCGAGAGAATCGCAGCCGGTGAGGGCTACAAATTCAGCCGCTTCTTCCGGATCGGTGAAGATAGCGTCTTTCGCATCGACGCTGACTAGGTCTTCCACGCCGGCGAGACGGCCGAGCTCTGCTTCTACAACGACGCCTTTGTCATGAGCGTATTCGACGATCTGTTTGGTGACTTTTACATTTTCCTCAAAAGAGTGCTTGGAGCCATCGTACATGACAGAGGTAAAGCCGCCATCGATGCAAGCTTTGCAGATTTCAAAAGAAGAGCCGTGGTCGAGGTGCAGGGTGGTGGGGACTTCCGGGTAATCCTGGAGAGCAATTTTCACAAGTCCTACAATATATTCCTGACCGGCGTAGTTGCGGGCACCTTCCGAAGCCTGGAGAATCACCGGGGATTCCTCTTCTTTAGCGGCTTCCATGATGCCCTGGATGATTTCCATGTTGTTCACATTGAATGCACCAATGGCATAGTGACCTTCATACGCTTTTTTAAACATTTCCGTAGTTCCTACGAGCGGCATAATGATACCTTCCTTTCGGCTTATGGCCTAAATAGTATACACAATATAAAAGCTTTTCTGGAAATAAAAGCGATATATTTATCTTTTCTTATTATACTCAATGGGTCTTTATATTTCCATAGGTATTTTAAGAATTATTTTCAGTAAAGCAAAAAAGTTTCTGGTAGAAAGTATTTCGCATGCAAAAAGCGCACAATCTATGCAGACTGTGCGCTTACAGATTTATATCAATTTTTGGAAATACGGGATTTTTCGGATGAGCCAAGTGAAGAGAAGTCCCAGGGCATAGGCTAGGCAGATCCAAATGACCGCATCGATGAAAGGGAAGCGGTAGAGGTATACCAGGAGCACACGGGAAAGGAACACATGGGTGAGATTTCTAGTGATTTCCTCAAAAAGCATGACGCCGAAGGATAAGCTTCCCAGAAATACCAAGCGGCGACTCCAGGCAGCAGATATTTCATGAGTCATAAAGTACCAGCGAGTGAGGCAGAAAACAAAAGCGGTATTCAGGAAAAGGAAGGAGTCATAGAATCGTTCGGAGAGCGCTTCGGTCATGCCCCCGGCCAGGACGCCGCGATAGTGGGTCATGGCAGCGGCGATGCAAGTGCCGACTACGGCGGCAGCCAAAAGGCGCAGCAGATTTCTCTTGGTGAGCCACTCCTTGGGCATCACATGCTCCATCCAGTAACCGATCAGGAAATAGAAGGTGGGCTCGCTAATGGCCAAAAGCGGATTTACGAAATAATTGATTTCCGCGGTCCCTTGGAAAATCAGATAGGAAATCACCGGCACGCAGCCTACAAAGAATAGATTGAGGCCGATGAGATAGAGAAAGAGGGCATTCGTCATGGCCTTCACCAGCTTGCGCCAAATGGGCAACATCAAGAGGAAGCCAATATAAATGTAAAGGAAATAGTAGGCCGTCGCCATGTTGGAGGAGTACATCATGGTGAAAAATTTCGCTATATGTCCGGGGATGGTGAGTGGCAGATTATGATAAAACCACACATAATTGATCAGCGAAAAAACGAAAATCACTTGGAGAAAGCGCCAAATGCGTTTCTTAAAAATGGTGGAAATCGGTTCCTCCCGTCCCAAAAGAAGGGCGCCGGAAATCATAAAGAAAATGGGTACCGCCGTTTTCACCCAGAAAGGCACGGCTAAGTACAGCGGATAGAAAAACGAATCCGGGCGCAGGATAAAAATGGAAAATCCCGCTGTAGACG
>CAVEMF010000346.1:0-2168 GCA_963616715.1 Ruminococcus bromii
TCACCCGCCTCCCCGCGCTGTCATCCCGAGCGCAGCCGAGGGATCCATTCAGCACTAGGGAAGCACTGATTAAATCGCCATCTGAATTTCTGACCAGCCCAATGGTGCAAGACGAGGAGGAATTCCCCGCGAATACCGAAGTATTTAAGGGGGAGTCCGACGAAGTATTGCGCCATTGGGCCAGAAATTCAGATGAAAAGTGATTTAATCAGTGCTTCCCTAGCCCTTTGCATACCCGCTGCCACGACTCTTCCGCGCGGACTCCTTTCGCATGGCGCCAAACTTTTGGTCGAAGCTTTTCCCTTTCCCGCTATGGGGGATAGATCCTTCGGCTTCGCTCAGGATGATAGGCAAGAGAAGCAGATGAGTCAGTTGGCATACTTACCGCTACTGCTGGTTATGCCTCTGGCGAGGCATTCTATCCGGCGCTCTACTCACGTAAGGCCAGAGTAACATAGAAGCTTTAGCCTTACGCCTTCTGGGACGCGGCCATGGCCTGCAGCTCCGGTCTGAATTCTTCTACCAGATCCTTTTCAGCCTGTGCGCCCTTCGAGAGGGCGTTGTAGATGATTTCCGCCATTTCGTAGCGGGTCATGGTGCGGTCGCCGTGGAATTCGCCATCCGGGTAGCCTTCGACGATGCCGTTACCGGCTAAGCGAGATACGGCTTCATAGGCCCAGTGGTTTTCCGGGACGTCCGGGAATTCCCGGGACATCTTCGGATTCAATACTGAGAGGAGCGCGTCCATGCGCGCGGTGAGGACCTCCACCTGCGCTTTCAGTGCTTCATTCTCCGCGCGGGTGACTCTCTTGCTATGGCCGCCCTTACCGAGGCGGACAGACACGCCGCCGCCTACCATATTTTCACCAGTGCCGAAGGCTGTGGACACATTTAGCATCACATCTTCATTTGGCCGATAGAAAACGCCGAGGGCTGCCGCCGTCTCGCTGCCATAGTTACCGATGGCGCCGGCCAGATTCCACTTGGCGTCAGCGTCGAAGTCCAATGGCTTCAAGTTCGCCATAGCCGCTGCGTTAGCGCCCACCTTATCGATCTGGGTCTCCAGGTCTCTCTTCACGTTGTACAGCTGCCGGCCATTCACAGCGTCGGTGCTGGTGGCAGTCATCTCGCCATCCGCCAAGCCGGTGATCTTGTGGTCATCCATATCAAGGCCGGTTTCGTCGAGCCTGATACCTGTATCTGTTACAGTGTAGGACTTCGCCTCTACATTGCTGCGGAAAGTCGCATTGCCGGTCACATCCAGCGTGCCGCCTACGGTGCTATTGCCGGTAACCTTGCTATTTCCATAGACGGTAAGGTCTGCATTCTTATCAGCGGTGCCGATGGTGGTATTTCCTTTGAGCTCCGACTCGCCGGTGACTTCGAGAGTCCCCGTCGTAGTCTTGCCCTCGATAGTCGCATCACCGCCTACGCCCAAGTCTTTCTTCACCGTAGTGAAGTCCATGGTGACTTCACCGGTAGAAATCGTATTTCCTTTGATATTGGTCTCTACAGCGGTGCCGGTCTTCCCGTTTTTGGTGATAGGCGTCTTCGCATTGGAATTTATAAAGCTGGTACCACTGGCTACCGTGGATTCTACTTTGTTATGAGCGTCCCCTTCCACAATCAACTGGCTGATGCCCTCCGCTGTCTGCATGGTCACGGAGGACTGGGTACCATTAGTCATAAAGCGGTGAGTTTCTGTTGCGCTGGCGGTAGATGTATTCTGATTATTATCGCCTTCAGTAATTCTATCCGTAATCGATCCATCTTCTACTTTGAAAGAAGCATTTCCTACATTAGTGCTCACGCTCTTCTTGGCGGTGGTGATGATGCTGCCATCCTTGTCCATCTCCGTCTTAGCCATTTCTTCGTCACCCACCTTGACAGCATTGGTGATATGGCCGACGTACTGTTCTGTGGAGGTCTGGGTATTAGTCTCGGTGTCCAAGACGATCGTACCCATGCTGTCTGCCTGCTGCCCGGTATAGGATGCCTGAGAGCCATTGGTCATGTAACGGTGGCTATCCGTTGCGGTGGAGGTAGATGTATTCTGATCCTTATCCCCGTCGGTGATTCTATCCGTAATCGAACCGTCTTCTACCTTGAGAGAAGTATTTCCTACATTAGTGCCCACACTCTTCTTTGCAGTGGTAATAATACTGCCA
>CAVEMF010000347.1:0-2160 GCA_963616715.1 Ruminococcus bromii
ACAAATTAGGAAGCGCCGCGAGTTTGAAAAGATGAATCGCCTCATCCATCCTTCAAACTAACCCCCGCCCTTCGGGCCCTCCCCCTTCCAGAGGAAGAGGGTAAAAGCGGTGGGCTTCGCCCTTATATATGCGCCGCTTTTTAATTTGATGCGGCGCACCACCTCTTGAACCTTGAACCCAGAACCTAGAACCCTTACTTATTCTCATCCTGCCGCGCTGCAGCGGAATTCGAGTCAATCAAGCTCTGGCGATTCTTCTTCAGCGTATCAAGCATGGTTTCCATATTGGACTCCACATATTTCAATACATCCGTCGCATAGGTGATAGAGCTATTTCTCAGCTCTTCCGCCGACTGATTGGCCGAGGAAATCACCTCATTCGCCCGCTCCTGCGCCTGCTTCACCAATTCACTTTCCTCGGTGATACGAGCGATATAGTCCTTCGCCCGCGCTACCGTATCCTCTGCCTTCTTCTCCGCATCCAGCATGATCCTTTCCTTATCTGCTACGATACGGCGAGCACTTTCCAGCTCATTGGGGAGAGACTGGTTGATCGCATCCATGAGACGCGCCACCTCGTCCTTATCCACCATTTTCTTGTTAGTGAATGGTACTTCGCTGGCATTATTGATCACATTTTCCAGTTCTTCCAAAAGTTTTCTTGTATCCATAACCGTCAGCCTCATTTCTTTCTATCGGAAAATTCCGATTTCTAATATTCTTCCTCTAAAAGGCAGAGAACCACTTTGCGGTGGAGATTAGACATCTTACCTCCATCCCACCTGCGCGCTCCTTTCCTTCTAAAAGAAGAACCACGAAATCAGCATTCTCCCAATTTTTTCTTGATCATTTCCTGCACATACGGCGGCACCATGCGAGTGATATCCCCATTGAAATGAGCCAGCTCCCGCACACCGGTGGAAGACAGATAGGAATAGCGGCCATCGGTCATAAAGAAAGCCGTCTCCAAAGTCGGGTCGATCTGCTTGATCATCAGCGCCCGCTGAAACTCATACTCAAAATCACTAAATGCACGAAGCCCACGAATCAGCAAATGGCAATTCTTCTTTGCCGCATACTCATTCAAAAGCCCATCGAAAGCATCCACCTCTACATTGGGGATATCCTTCGTGGTCTCTCGGAGCATCTCTAAACGCTCCTCAGTAGAAAACATATAATGCTTGCTTGGATTTAAAAATGCTGCCACAATCAGTTTGTCTACCAGACATGCACTTCTTCTGATAATATCCAAATGGCCATTGGTGACCGGATCAAAACTGCCTGGGCAAATTGCTAACTTCATTGAAACTACTCCTCTGCGGATCTGCAAAGCAGATACGTGACTACAATGGCCCCCACTTTTTTCTCTTTCCATACCTCACATTTTCCTTCGAAAAGTGACATATCCGGAGGCTCTGAAACGGAATGCTCCGCCACAATAATAGCATTTTTTGCAGGAAGACCGCAGGTAAAAATCATTTCCAACACTTCATTGATATAGCCCTTCCGATAGGGAGGATCCATAAAAATATAATCAAACGTCTCGCCCTGAAGAGACCTCAAGGCTGCACCTACATCTCTCGGTACAATCGATACCTGATCTTCCACATGGCACTTCTTTGCGTTCTCCCGGATGATGCGTGCTGTCATCTTGTCGATAAAGACAGCAGACGAGGCATACCGGCTGAGCGCTTCAAGCCCCATGGCCCCTGTGCCGGCAAAGATATCGAGCACCTTCGTGTCCACAAGCCCCACATTGGAGAGCACATTGAAAATACTTTCCCGTACCCGTCCCAAAGTCGGCCGCGTATTCTGCCCGGCAGGCGCCAAAAGATTCGTGCCTTTGGCTTTTCCACCAATAATTTTCATATACAGCTTCCTCACAGTGTATGTAGAAATCAAATTTCAAGAAATATGACTCCCGCCAGAATTTTTCTAGCCTACACTTAGAGTCATTATAGCATAAAACATTGAAATTGGTATTATATTTTTTCGGTTTGAAGCTATCGCTTTAGTAATTAGTGATCAGGGGTCAGTGGTCAGTACGCGTCTGATATTAGGAAGAGCTCTTCCGTTTTCCTTTTTTCTGAATAAACCCTTCGGTTATAAAGCAAAACGGAAAAGCTGCAGCCGAAAATCAAATGCGCCCTAATCACTGAT
>CAVEMF010000348.1:0-2129 GCA_963616715.1 Ruminococcus bromii
GCCGGGCCTATGCCTTTGATTTTTTGGAGTTCTTGTTTATTTTTCGGCCGGCGGAGGGCCATGATTTCCAGTTGCTTGTCGGTGGCGATGCTGCTCTTGGAAATCCGCTCGCGGCTGGCCAGGATATTTCGTTTCACTTTCAAAGTCTGGAGGAGAAGCTGGTCGATGTCTTCTTCCTTCTCTTCTCCTACGCTATCCGCGCCGCCGGAGATGACGGCGAGGAATCTCGCGCCGTACTTCTGCAATTTGAAGGCACCCACGCCGTGGACGGTTTCCATGGCGGCCATGGTGGTGGGCCGGGCTTTGACCATGGCGGAGAGTGTGGTATCGGAGAAAATAACGAATGGCGGTACGTGTTCCTCCTCGGCGATGCGACTACGCAGGCGCCGCAAACGATCAAAGAGGCCGCCCCGCTCGTAGCCCCGAGCGCGGCCCTTCTCCACAGCCGCATCGGCCGCCGCGTCCTCAGCGCCGAAGGCGAGGCCGTAGACGTCCCGTTTCCCGGCGAGCACTTCTTTCGCTTTGTCAGTGAGCGCGAGGACAGGATAGGGCTCCCCTTCCCGCATCAGGTAGCCGTCGGCCACAAGGCTTGTGAGGGCGCCTTTGATGTGGCGCTCGGAGGTGAAGGAGAGTTTCCCGAAGGTGGGGAGGGTATCCAGATTTCTTTCTATCACTTCTTTGCGGCGGCTGCCTTTCAAGACGGCAGCGATGGTGGCAGCGCCGTAGCGGCTGTGGAGGGAGTCCACTGTGCGGAACATGAGGGTCGCCACGTCGGTGATCTTCACCTTGGCCTGGCCGTTCTCGCAGCTGCTGCAATGGCCGCAGGGCTCCGCCGCCTTCTCGCCGAAATAGTCTAAGATGTAATTGCGAAGGCACGAGGTGGTGCGGCAGTAGTTCTCCATCATGTTCAGCCGATGGTAGTCCATGCGGCGCTGCTCTTCGGTCTGATTTCCTTTCCCGATCAGGTACTCTTGCACGCGCCGGTCCTGCGCGCTATAGAGAAGGATGCACTCGGCCTTCTCGCCGTCTCGGCCCGCGCGGCCAGCTTCCTGATAGTAGGACTCGAGGCTCTTGGGCATCTGGTAGTGGAGCACGTAGCGCACATTGCTCTTGTCGATGCCCATGCCGAAGGCGTTCGTGGCGGCCATGACCATGATGCGGTCGTAGGAGAAATCGTCCTGCGCCGTCTGCCGTTCTTCGTCGAGCATCCCCGCGTGGTAGCGGCCGGCCTTGATGCCCGCCTGCGTGAGCCGCTCATACATCTCATCCACCGCCTTGCGGGTGGCGCAGTAAATGATGCCGCTCTCGGTCTTGTGGGCCTTCACGTAGCGAAGGATGAAATCATCGCGGTCGGCCCCCGAGATGACGCGAAAGGAAAGGTTCGGTCGGTCGAGGCCCGTGCGGAAGACCTGCGCCTGCCCAAGCCCTAAGCTCTCCTTCATGTCCCGCTCCACCACCGGCGTGGCGGTGGCGGTGAAGGCGGTGACGATGGGATGGTACGGCAGCGAGTCGATGAAGGTTTTGATTTTCTGATAGGACGGACGGAAATCGTGGCCCCACTGGGAAACGCAGTGGGCCTCATCCACCACCACCATGGAGAGCGGCACTTGCTGCAAGCACTGGGTGAAATAGGAGGGCTCCAATTTTTCCGGCGCCATGTAGAGAAGCTTGATGCGCCGGGTGTATAGGTCGCGGAGCCGCTGGATCGACTCGGCATAAGGCACGGTGCTATTCACGTAGGACGCGGGGATCCCCTGGTCCACCAACGCCTCCACCTGGTCCTTCATGAGAGAAATCAAAGGAGAAATCACCAAGGTCCCCGCCGGAAGCAGCATGGCAGGGATCTGGAAACACACCGACTTCCCCGCCCCGGTGGGCATGATGGCCACCACGTCCCGGCCTTGGCCGATGGCATGGATCACATCCTCCTGCACCGACCGAAAGCTGTCGTAGCCGAAATATTTCTTAAGCGCTTCAATGGGCTCCATGGTTCTCCTCCTTTCGTTGGGATTTCATATCTTATCATTATAGCACATGGGAGTAAGGGATAAGGGATAAGGACGCGCGTACTGAAAGTGAGGAGTGAGGAGTGAGGAGTGAGGAGTGGTGGTGCGGCGCACAAGTTAAGA
>CAVEMF010000349.1:0-2103 GCA_963616715.1 Ruminococcus bromii
AGTGGGCTTCGCCCTTATATATGCGGCGCTTCTTAATCTGCGCGCCACACCTCCACTCCTCACTCCTCACTCCTCACTCCTCACTCCTCACTTTCAGAAAAATCGTCTCATCCCCCATATATTTTATTTGAACCACAAAAAGGAGCCCACCATGAAACACATCGTCATTGCACAGCCGCTGGCTATTTCTGCAGAACTTTTGAAAGAACTCACCGTTGATTTTATTTCCGAAGGCTACACCTTGACCGCCTACGACAGCTTGCCGAAAGACCAGGCGGACCTGGGCGCGCGTCTCTCTAATGCAGACATCGCTGTCATTGCCAATTACCCATTGAAGAAGGGAGCGCTTGAAAAAGCAACTTCCTTGAAATACATCTGCATCGCCTTCACCGGCGTGGATCATGTGGATATTTCTTTCTGCCAAGAAAAAGGCATCGCTGTCTCCAACTGCGCCGGCTACTCCACCCAGTCGGTGGCTGAGCTCACCTTCGGTCTCATCCTTGCTCTCTACCGCCAGCTCCCCTCTTGCGGCGCGGCCACTCGAAATGGAAAGAACAGCGCCGGTCTCATGGGCCTCGAAATCGGCGGCCGGAACTTCGGCGTCATTGGTACCGGCGCCATCGGGCAGAAGGTGGCAGACATCGCGAATGCTTTCGGCGCGAAAGTCTACGGCTACAACCGTTCTCACAAAGGACATGGCATCACCTACACCGATCTGGATACGCTCCTTGCCACCTGCGACATCGTCTCCGTTCACCTGCCATTGAATGAGGAGACCCGCCATCTCTTGAATAAAGAAAAGCTCTCCCTCATGAAGCCAAATGCCATCCTCATCAACACCGCCCGCGGCGGCGTCATCGACAATGCGGCATTGGCTGAGCTTTTGAAGGAAGGCAAAATCGCCGGCGCCGGCATCGATGTGTACGACGGCGAACCGCCGCTCCCCTCCGATACCCCGCTCCTCTCGGCGCCCCACACCGTCCTCGCTCCTCACGTGGGTTTCTTCACCGAAGAAGCCATGGCTCGCCGCGCTGTCATCGTGATGGATAACATCCGCGCTTGGGCAGCGGGGAAACAAGAAAATGTGATTTGCTGATTGTAGCGTGATTGACGCTGGTGGGTTAGTGATCAGTGATTAGTGATCAGTAGTCAGTGGTCAGTGGTCAGTGGTCAGTGGTCAGGGCTCATTTAACGCTGGTGCATACATATAAACGGTATTACTTATATGTATGCACCAGCGTTAATAGCGTCCTGATCACTGATCACTAATCACCGATCACTAAATCAATAGCAGAAAGAAGTGATACCCTACGGACTCCCGATTTCTTATTGTTTTTGCTGATATTCTCCTCCCCATGGTCCTGGGCATGTGGCTCCGGAAGTGGGGACTTTCCAAGGCGATCCTCCGATCGGTGATCAAAGCCAATGTGGTGGTGGTCGCCACTTTTCTTTCCACCGTTTCTTTTTGGTCGGTGAAAATCACACCGGAGCTTTTGTGGCTTCCGATTTCCACCATCCCCATCTGCTTCCTTCCGGTGGCGATTTTTTATCTTTTTGAAAAACGCCGCTTCCAGGATCCCCGTGAGCAAGGAAGCTATATGATTTCCATGATGCTGGGAAATATCGGCACCCTGGCGGGCCTTTGCTCCTATGTGCTCTTTGGCCCCATCGGCTTTGCGTACATCCAGCTCATCGGCATCCCGCAGATCCTGATCATCGTCCTCTTCTGTTTCCCTATGGGACAATACTACTATGACCTGTGGGCCCACAAGGGACAGAAAGGCCCCATGGAAATCCATCTGCGCGAGATGCTTCTCACCTGGAACCAGCTTCCCGCCGTCGGCGTTATCATCGGTCTCACGCTGGCTGCTTTCCATGTGGAGAAACCGGACGCCGTGTCCACACTCTTTACCGTCCTCATCCATCTCTCCGCTTGGATGGGCATGGTGCCGGTGGGCTACGACCTGGATCTCAAGAGCGCTCGCGCCTACGCTTGGAAGCTATGGCCTCTATTTCCCATCAAGTTCCTTTTCCTGCCGGCAGTGCTCTACTACCTCACCTCCCTCTTCGTCTCTGACCCCGCCATAATCACCTGCGTCGTCC
>CAVEMF010000350.1:0-2099 GCA_963616715.1 Ruminococcus bromii
GTTAGAGCGTTTGCCGCCAGTGCATACATAGCGGTGTCGCCTCTAGCTACTAGCTTCTGGCTGCTAGTCGGCCAGAGGAACATCTCACCGCAATGCAAAGTGCGTCCCGCTTTTAGCGGAAGCAAAAAATATTTCGACAACCGTTAATTGCGTACACTTTAGCAATAGCGTCCATCGGCGAGATGAACTGCTAGCCAACTAGCAGCCAGCAGCTAGAAGCTACGCCACTAGGGAAGCACTAGCGGTAGCAGCACAATCGCCCCGACTACAGATTACCGACCACTAAAAAGGCAAACAAAAACAGGCCTCAGAAATATCTGAAGCCTGCTCTTATCTGTATCGGATTATCCTTCTACAGTGTTGGTTACTACCTGTTTGCCTTTATAGAAACCGCATACTGGGCATACATGATGAGGTTTTTTCAGTGCATGGCACTGTGGGCATTCCACAAGACCCGGAACAGTCAGTTTCCAATTTGCACGTCTCTTGTCGCGACGGGATCTAGAACTTTTTGTCTTCGGAACCGGCATTTCTAGCACCTCCTTACCTATCGGCCGTAATGCCGTTTTAGTTTTCACTGCGAGCAGTGCTCTAATCGACTTAGAGAAAATTATCAACTTCAATATTATACGAGCTTGGCGCGGCTTTGTCAAGGGAAATATGAAGAAACGCAAAGCCCGTCAGCGGTAATCGGCACGCGAAAGTGTAGTGTAAAAGGGGCAAGGTTCAAGGGGCAGGGGGCAAGGGAGCGGTACGCCGCGTCAAATTAAAAAGCGGCGTGAATTTAAAAAAATGAAAAATACGAGTCAACTTTTCAAACTTGCGGCGCTTCCTGATTTGTGCGCCGCACCGCCCCTTGAACCCCGAACCCTGCCCCTGATCCCCTTTCTTATTGATTGATCAATGTCCGCGCGGTCTTTTTGAGTTTCTGCAGGGCTTTGCCTTCGATCTGGCGGATGCGCTCGCGGGTGACATCGAAGTATTTCCCTACCTCTTCCAAAGTGCGGGTGCGGCCGTCTTTGAGCCCGAAGCGAAGCTCTAGGACTTGGCGCTCCCTTTCAGTGAGGCCTTTCAAAAGCTCATCGATCTGCTCGCGAAGAAGGATGGAACCGGCGGCATCATCGGGCGCCAGGGCGTCCACATCTTCGATGAAGTCGCCCAAGTGGGAGTCATCCTTTTCTCCAATCGGCGTTTCCAAGGAAATCGGATCCTGGGCGATCTTTTTCACTTCGCGAATTTTTGCCACAGAGACGCCCATGGCTTTGGCGAGTTCTTCGTTATTCGGCTCCTTGCCATTTTCCTGGAGAAGCTGGCGAGAAATGCGATTCAGCTTATTGATGGTTTCCACCATGTGCACCGGCACGCGGATGGTGCGGGCCTGGTCGGCAATGGCGCGTGTGATGGCCTGGCGAATCCACCAAGTGGCGTAGGTGGAGAATTTATAGCCTTTGGTGTAGTCGAATTTATCCACCGCTTTGAGGAGCCCCAGATTTCCTTCCTGGATGAGGTCCAAGAATTGGAGTCCGCGTCCCAGGTATTTCTTGGCGATAGACACCACCAATCGCAGGTTGCGATCGGCCAGCTCTTTCTTCGCATCCTTAGCCGCCGCCTTCTCTTCCTCGGTGGCATCCTTCTTGCTCCCCGCCTCTACCGCTTTGGCCAGCACGATTTCCTCATCACTGGTCAAAAGGCTCATGGCGCCGATTTCCTTCAGGTACATCTTCACCGGGTCATCGATGGAAACAAAATTATCGATGTCCGGCGTCTCTTCGGCTTCTTTCGCGGCTGCTTCCACCTCCGCAGCTTCCTTCTCCAGCTCGGCGGTCTCTTCCTCGTTTAAGAAATCAAAGTCATCGTCATCGATTTCCTCTTCAAAGCTTACCTCCAAGTGCTGCTCGTGGAGTGCTGCATAAAGTTCAGACAGCTCTTCTTCCCCAAGGCTTTGCGAGGATACCAGATCCATAATGTCTTTGTTCGCCACGGTGCCATGGCTGGATTTCTTCTTTAATTCCTGAATCCAATGCTCTAACTGCGCTGTCTGTACTGCCATCTTGTTGTCCTCCACGCCGGAAAACACAGATTTCCCATAGGGAAAAAGG
>CAVEMF010000351.1:0-1673 GCA_963616715.1 Ruminococcus bromii
CGGCGCATTTCTATCCGGCGCTATCGCGCGACCCTTCTCCAAGGGTCTACTTTCTTATGGCCATGGTAACAAATCGATGAATAACCTCGGCATAAAATCCTTAATTTAATAGCATTGCACGTTAGTGGGGAAGCAATCAAGTGCGTCCTGATCACTGATCACTGACTACTGGCCCTCTTCCTCCGCCTTCAGCACCGCCGCCAGTTGGCTCTTTTCCATCAGGATTTCCCGCGGCTTGGTGCCTTCGGCGGGGCCCACGATGCCCAGGCGCTGCATGTGGTCCATGAGGCGGCCGGCGCGGGTGTAGCCGATGCGGAAGCGACGCTGCAGGGCAGACACCGAGGGCCGCTTGGTGTCCAAGACCCACTCGGCAGCTTCCGGCAGGAGGTCATCTTTCTCCTCGTCCATGTCCTCCGGATTGTCCGTTTTTTCAGGAATCGAGAGGTCGATGGGTTCGTAGGTCACCACGGCTTCCTGCTTCAAGCATTCATTTCTGACATAGTTTACGACATCTTCGACTTCTTCATCGGAAATAAAGGCGCCCTGGATGCGGACAGTGCTCAAGGCCCCTGCCTGCTTGAAGAGCATGTCCCCTTTACCGAGGAGCGATTCAGCGCCGCCTTCGTCTAAGATGATGCGGGAGTTCAGCCCCGACTCTACCATGAAGGCGATGCGGCTGGGGATATTCGACTTGATGACGCCGGTGATGACGTCAGCCGATGGACGCTGGGTCGCCAAGATCAGATGGATACCGGCGGCTCTGGCCTTCTGGGTGAGGCGCTGGATGAGGACTTCTACTTCCTTGGCTGCCACATTCATCAGGTCTGCAAATTCATCAACGATAATAAGGATATAAGGCATCTTCTTATCGGGATTCGCTTTGTTGTAGCCCTCGATATTTCTCACCCGCGCACCGGCAAAGAGCTGGTAGCGAGCTTCCATTTCCCGTACGGCCCAGTTCAGTGTACCCTGGGCTTTCTTCATATCCGTCACCACTTCGGTGCGCAGGTGAGGAATGCCATTATAAACGCTCAGCTCTACCACCTTCGGGTCGATGAGCATGAGCTTCACTTCATCCGGTCGGCTGTGGTAAATGATGCTGGTGATAATGGAATTGATGCACACACTCTTGCCGCTACCGGTGGAGCCGGCGATCAGAAGATGCGGCGCTTTGGCGAGATCCGTCACCACGGTCTTGCCGGTGATGTCTTTCCCTAAGGCCACCAAGATATGGCCCTTGCCCAGCTGGAATTCATCGCTGGCCAGGACATCATGAAGCGGCACAGAGGCAGCTTTCGTATTCGGGATCTCGATGCCCACCGCCGATTTTCCGGGAATCGGCGCTTCGATGCGGATGTGGGTAGCTTCCAAAGCCATGGCTAATTCATTGGAGAGGCCTTCGATCTTGCTGACACGGACGCCCATTTCCGGCTTCAATTCAAATCGCGTCACCGTGGGGCCTACGCTGTAGTGAATCACCTTCGCATGAACGCCGAAGCTATTCAGCGTGGTCTCGATCAAAGAGGCTTTTTGCGCTGTGTCGGTAGAACCACTGCCGCCGGATTTTCCGGCATGGAGAAGGGAAAGCGGCGGGAACTGGTACTGCGGGACTTCCGGAACAGGCGGCGCCGGGGCTGCGATAGCTGCTGCGGGCACCTGCGGCGGTTCTTCTG
>CAVEMF010000351.1:1729-2096 GCA_963616715.1 Ruminococcus bromii
CTTCTACCGATTCGTCAATCATTTCCGGCTCTTCCGTTTCTATCGGTTCTTCAGCCGCAGCAGGTTCTTCCGGTATGTCTTCGGAAATCGGATCTTCAAGAGGCGCGTCGCTTAACTCCTCCGGCAATTCCTCTTCCGGCATCGGCGGCTCCGGAGGTATCTCATCTTCCACTGCAGGAGGTTCAGGCACATCGATTTCTACTTCGACTGCTTCCTCCACGGGCACCTCTTCGCTCGTCGGTGCTTCTTCTGCTTCCGCTACCGGCGTGGCTTCTATTTCCTCTGCCGGCGCTTCTTCTACAGGCTCAGGGATAGGCTCCGACGTCTCCATCGGCGGCTCTATATCTTCAGGGATTTCTTCTTTCTC
>CAVEMF010000352.1:0-2088 GCA_963616715.1 Ruminococcus bromii
CTCCGGAACCAGGTGTCGGGAGTTCGAATCCCCCTAGACGCACCAGAACTAAAGCCGCACCCGAGTGGATGCGGCTTTTTGATTAGTGAATTATCAATTGGTGGATAGTTAGGATGGAGGTATTACTATGGAATTAAATGATGTAATGACCACATTGGAAGCTGGCGAGCTTTGGGGCGTGACGCCAAACTCTTTGAAACAGAACTGTCAGGGGCGCGTAAAGAATGGTTTCAAAGAGGGCGAGTTCCGGAAATCGGGCCGCACTTGGCTTGTGACGCGGGCTGGTATGGAGCGGCTATACGGGAAGGGAAAAGCGTGAGCTTCCGTGGATTTGTCTAGTCTCCAAATTTTGGGCAGAGCGGTTCCCTGACGTGTTCCTTTTATTTATTCTGTCAATTCGCTGTCCGTCATAGTATAATAAGGAAAAACATCCTTTATAAGGGAGAGGAATCTTTCTATGATGAAATCTGTGATAGCGTGGCTGAACCGGCTGCATCGAGGTGTTTTGATTTGTGGCGGCTTTGCTTTGTTTATGCTCTTCGGTGCGTTGCTCTTAATGCTTCCTATGGCGCAGACGGGGACGAAGGAGGTTTCCTTCGTGGATGCGCTTTTTATGTCCGTTAGTATTGTGAGTGTCACGGGCATGAGTATGTTTGATCTGAAGACGGACTTCACTTTGTTTGGACAGCTGGTGATTTTATTTCTGATGCAAGTAGGGGGCCTGGGGATCATGACTATGATGGCCATGGTCAGCATTTCCGCGGGAAGAAAGATCCGCTTGCAGGAACGTCTTCTGATTAGTGACTCTTTCAATTTGCAGACTCCCTCGGGCATGGTGATGCTGGTGAAGAAAATCGTATTTCTTACGCTTACTATTGAATTCATCGCCGGGACGATTTTGGCGGTGTATCTGAGTTTTGACCATGGCGTAAGCGGGATTTACCAGGGGTATTGGCATGCAGTCTCTGCTTTCACGAATTGCGGCATGGATATCATGGGAAATGAGGTGGGATTTGCCGGCATGTCTGCCAATCCTTTGGTGAGTACGGTGATCAGCATCACCATGCTGCTTGGGGGCATTGGCTTCATCGTGATCGACGATGTACTTCGAAATCGATGCTGGTCTAGGCTTGCGCTAAATAGTAAATTCATTCTTCTGATGGAAGGGATTTTGATTCCACTGGGATTTGTGGTCTTTTTCCTTTTGGAAGGAGATAACCCGGCGACCTTGGGGCATCTGACTACTACAGAGAAATGGCAGAGTGCGTTCTTTATGTCCATTTCTTCTCGGCTTGCGGGCTTTGCGCTCTTCGATATCCATTCTATGATGAGCGCCACGGTCTTGATTGTGATGGCCTACATGTTCATCGGTGCGGCGCCGGTTTCCACCGGTGGCGGCATTCGGACCACCACCATCGGGCTCTTGGTCCTCTCGCTGTGGGCCTGGGTGCGTGGGCGCCCTCATGTGGTGCTTTTTCACAAAAGGGTGGCGCCGGAGTGCTTGGTGAAGGCGTCGAATGTATTCACCTTAGCGATTCTTCTGACTTTTTTGACGGCTCTTTTGGTATTTCTTTTGGAGCCATCTCGCTTTAATTTCGAGGATGCTCTCTTTGAAGCGGTATCGGCTTTCAGTACCGTGGGCTTTTCCATGGGGCTCACCAATGAGTGGAATACCTCCTGTAAGCTGGTTCTCATGGCGGCTATGTTTATCGGCCGTATCGGTGTCATGACTTTGGCCATCACCTTCGCCGGTCACCACAATAGTCAGCTGAAGTATCCAAAGGAAAATATTGTGGTAGGATAGGGCGTGGCTTACGCTGGTGGTTTAGTGATAGGTAGTTAGTTATCCGTGATTAGGACGCATAGACCTCTCTCCCATTTGAGGTAATAACCGTATCGTTTCGGATGGAAATACCGTTAAACGCGGCCTGATCACTGATCACTGACTACTAATTACTATTTAGAGGAAGCATTAAAAAAATTACTGATTTCTTTCATAGAGGGTATGAGTATGGCACAGAAATTACAGTTTTTCGTGGCCGGCTTGGGGCGATTTGGCGTCAGCGTAGCCACTACGCTTGAGAAAAT
>CAVEMF010000353.1:0-2058 GCA_963616715.1 Ruminococcus bromii
CATATTAAACTTCGCACGAAAATGTGCTGACTTTAACATGAGATCCTTGCCATGGACCTTATTTCCCTCCGTACTATAAGCTGATCGATTTCTTATTGGACCGAGTCCCACTCTTCTAGCTGATGCACCATTTCCTGCTAACGTCAAACGCGCCCTAATCACTAATCACTGACCCCTGATCACTCCGCCCTAAAGAAAAAACCGCTCAGTTAACCCGAGCGGTTTTCCTATTTCTATATTATC
Organism: Ruminococcus bromii; assembly: GCA_963616715.1. Taxonomy (GTDB): domain Bacteria; phylum Bacillota; class Negativicutes; order Veillonellales; family Dialisteraceae; genus Dialister. Next base: position 244 of record CAVEMF010000353.1, read on the forward strand.
TTTCCTGCTTGACCCCTTCGCCGATGATGCGGACATCGAGGGGCACGTGGACGTGGTACTTGTCCATGATGCGCTTCTGCACTTCGTGGAGCACGTCAAGGATTTCCTGGCAGGAGGCCTTGCCGTTGTTCACCACGAAGTCCGGATGCTTGGTGGAGACCTGGGCGTCGCCGATGGCAAATCCCATGAGGCCGCAGTCTTTGATCATGGGGCCTACATAGTATCCCGGTGGGCGCAGGTACATGGTGCCGGCGCTTCTCTTTTCGAGAGGCTGCTTGGTGCGGCGGGAAATCTGGTGTTCCGTCATTTCTCTCTTGATTTCTTCCGGATTTCCTTTGGCGAGGTGGATCTTCACGCCTACAATGATATCGCCATTGTGCATGAAGACGCTGTCGCTGTCGCCATAGTGGATGTCGTCCCAGCCGTAGGTTTTCTTTTCCTTGCCGTCTTTGGAAATCGCGTAAACTTCTTCTACCACTTTCTTCATCTGGCTGCCGTAGCCGTTGGCATTCATGAAGACAGCGCCGCAAATGGTGCCGGGGATGCCCACGGCCCATTCGAAGCCTTTGAGGCCATTCTTTTCTGCAAAGCGAGCGACCGTGCCGGTGCCGGCGCCGCCGGTGGCAGTGATCCAGGTGTCTTCGCAGGTCATTTCCGGTTTCATGCGGGTGGTGCAGAGGGTGATGCCGCGAATGCCTTTGTCGCTGACCAAGGTATTCGAGCCGCCGCCGATGACGGTGACAGGGATCCCTGCTTCGTCAGCCTTACGAAGGATGGCGATAAGCTGCTCTTCGGTCTGCGGGCTTACGAATACATCCGCCGGTCCGCCGATGCCATAGGTGGTGTGGCGGCTCATGGGTTCGTCGATTTTAATGTCTCTCTCTGTGAGGATTCCGTCGAAAAATGCTTTCCAATCTGTCATTTCTGATTCAATTCCAATACATCCATACCCTGCGCCATTGCATCAGACACGATCTTCTGCAAATCCGCAGCTACCTGATTCCAGCGGATAAATGCCTGGAGATACTCCCGGGCATTGCTGTTATTGCTCACAAGAACGGCCAGTTCCTGTAAATGCTGATAGGATTTTTCATCTTCCTTCTGTCCCGCAAGCTTCGCGTAGTCTGCCTGCATCTGGGCCATGATGTATTCCTTCACCATCTTCTTCGCTGCGTCGTCGCCTTTCACCAGCTCAGCGGCAGCGGTGAGACGCTTCATCTCATCGCTTTCCTTGATGGCTCTTGCCAAATCATATGCTGCGTCATAAGTATTCATGACTGCCTCCTTTAAACAAACGTCCGCTCTCCTTCAAAAGATGCGGGAAACCGGTCTGCCTGAGAGCTTCCAAAGCCACGATGGCCACCGCGTTGGAGAGATTCAAAGATCTCGCCTCCTCGATCATAGGGATGCGGATGCAGTCCTCCTCGTGGTCGAGCAGCAGCTCCTCGGGAAGCCCCTTGGTCTCCTTGCCAAAGACCAGCACATCGTCCTCCGCAAAGGAAATATCCGTATAGGACTTCACGGCCTTCGTCGTATTATAGTAGAAATGGTGCCCCGCAAGCATGCGCTTCACGGAATCAAAATTCGGATGCACATGGACATCCAGGAGATCCCAGTAGTCCAGGCCCGCTCTTTTTAAATGTTTATCATCGATAGAGAAACCCAAAGGCTCTACCAAGTGGAGCGTCAAATGCTCCGCCGCACAGAGACGAGAAATATTTCCCGTATTTCCCGGAATCTCCGGCTCAACCAAGACAATATGCATAGTGTTCACGCTTATAAAATTGAAAATCCAAAGCCAATTGCGAGCAAAAG
>CAVEMF010000354.1:0-2050 GCA_963616715.1 Ruminococcus bromii
AGTGAGGAGTGAGGAGTGAGGAGTGAGGAGTGGTGGTGCGGCGCACAAGTTAAGAAGCGCCGTAAGTTTGAAAAGTCAACGCCTATACCTGCTTTCCCATAGCTTTGAGCTAGGAGCTGATAAGCTCTCCCCACGAGACGCCGATAGATTTGGAGGACAAATATTTGGTGACTACCCTCTTAGGCGTCTCGCGAGAACTAAGTCAAGGCTTTTAAATGCAAGCAGGTAGGATAATCCATGTTGCACTAGCGTTAAGGAGTAGCCAGACTAACAAATCAATGCTAAACCTTGGCATATTCCCCTTAACTTAACATTGCCTTCCGAAGGAAGGAGATAAAAACGATGAATGAGACTAACGTCAAATGCGAACCGACTACCGACCACGTAAGACTATAGCCCTGGCACCTCCATGTATGCACTAGCGAAAATAGCGCCCTGATCACTGACCACTATTCCCTCATAATAAAATTTCTCTATATGCCTCCCCCGACTGCTACTAGCCTATCGATTGCATTTATAGTAAAATAGACATGAAATCATATTTCTTATATCTTTTGTTTTATGAAAGGAGCAAACTATGAATTTGCTGTTCACTGCGCTCGTGGTAGTGTGGGCGGCCTGGCTGATTTTGAAGAAATACAAAGCCCAGACCGTGCTCTTCCTTGCCGGCGCGATCCTTCTCTCCGGCTCCATGATCATGGAGTGGGGCACCATCATGCCATCGGGCAAGTCCACCGGCATGTGGAGCTTTGACCTCTTCGAGCTCATCCGCACCCTCTTTGCGAACCGCGTAGCAGGCCTGGGCCTGAACATCATGGCCGTTGGCGGCTTTGCGCGCTACATGGATAAGATCGGCGCCAGCAATGCGCTGGTTTCCCTCACCATCCGTCCCTTGATGCTTTTGAAATCGCCTTACATCGTCATGAGCGCCTGCTGGGTGCTGGGCATGTTCCTGGGGCTGGCTATCAATAGTGCCTCCGGCCTTGCGATGCTCCTCATGGTGACCATGTTCCCGATCCTTGTCGCTCTCGGCGTATCTCGTATTTCCGCCACCGCGGCCATCGCCACCACCCTGTGCCTCGACTGGAGCCCCTCGGACACCGGCACCATCTTCGCTGCGGAAATCGCCGGCTTCGACCCGGTGGTGTACTGGCACACCTTCCAGATCCCGATTGCTTGCGTGGTCATTCCTTTCGTCGCTGTGGCTCACTACCTCACCCAGAAATACATGGATAAGAGAGACGGCCATGTGGTGAAAGCCATGGACCCGTCTGAAGTTTCTGTAAACATTGAAACCGAAGATGAAAAGAAAGCAGCTACCAGCCATCCGCCGAAGATTTACGCTATCCTTCCGGTGATCCCGCTGGCGCTCATCCTCATCTTCTCGCCGCTGTGCATCCCCACCGTGAAGATGAATATCATCATGGCTATGTTCATCGGTACCACCATCGGCATGGTGGCCCAGTTCATCCGCACCAGAGATGCGAAGACCACCTTTGCAGATCTGCAGATCTTCTTTGACGGCATGGGCCGCCAGCTGGCGAACGTCATCACCATCATCATCGCCGGCGAATTCTTCGCCAAAGGCCTCACCTCCACCGGCTCCATCGACGCCATGATCCAGGGCGCGCAGACCACCGGCTTCGGTGCTACCGGCCTCACCTTGGTGATGATCGGCATCATCGCTGTGTGCGCCATCATCATGGGCAGCGGCAATGCACCATTCTTCGCTTTTGCAAACCTGGTCCCGGCTATCGCTGAGAAGACCGGCGTAGCTGCGTCCTTCATGATCATGCCGATGCACCTCATCGCCAGCTCCGCCCGCGCCATCTCCCCCATCACCGGCGTCATCATCGTCGCTTCCGGTATGGCCGGCATCAGCCCCTTCGACCTGGTGAAACGCACCGCCATCCCCATGGCTGTGTCCTGCATCCTCATCGTGGTAGCGAACTTTGTGATCTTTGGGTGATGACGCTATCGATTTTCGTAGTCGGTGGTCAGGGCGCGCTTACCTGCTATCTCACTACCGTTAACCGCTTACCGTGTAACC
>CAVEMF010000355.1:0-2042 GCA_963616715.1 Ruminococcus bromii
GAAGCCGCTATCAAACATAGAGACGGGGAATAATAGAAATATAGAAATCAAAAAACTGCGAATCCCAATGGGTTCGCAGTTTTTTTACATCTCCCCCCCCTTCCTCAGGAAGGGGGTGCCCGAAGGGCGGGGGTTGGCTGGCGGCGCGTTTACCTGCTTCGTCATAGCTAGGAGCTAGGAGCTAGGAGCTCGGCTATCGTCAGCGGGCATGCTTAGTGCAGGAGGCATAAAGCGAGGCGCGTTTGACTACTTCATCATTGTCTCGTGGGGAGAGCTTACAAGCTTCCAGCTGAAAGCTCCAAGCTATGAGAAAGCAGGTAAATGCGTTTGCAATGGGTAAATGTGCTTTGTACCTCTAGCCCTACGTGAGTAGACCCTTGGAGAAGGGTCGCGCGATAGCGCCGGATAGAAATGCGCCGAAGGCGCATACTCAGCAATAGCCCAAAGCATGCCGCCTGACTCTCCAGGCTCTCGTCCTGTCATCCTGAGCGAAGCCGAAGGATCTACCAGCACTAGCCATAAGCATCCCTGCTGCCTCCATCGCCAAACGCGTAAGCCTTCCCCGTAGAGGTTGGTGGCCGAAGGCCGGATGATGGCGCGCACCAGCGGTAGCATCCCAAATGCCGCAGCCGCCAAACGCGCCCCGACTACCGATTACCGACCACCGACCACTAAGTCGATAGCGGTTTCGTCCTGAATGGGGCAGCCGCCAAACGCGCGAAGGCCACCGACCACCGACTACCGACTACGAAATCTCCAAATCTTACTTTCCAAAGAACCGCTTAATCTGATTCAAGAGCGACGGCGCATCATCCACCCGATATTTCCCCGCTACAAAATCCCCCGGCCGTTTCAGCCCCATGGTATAGGCGAAATACATGGTGTGCGCCATATTCACCATATACGTCCGCGTCTCCTGCACCAGGAAATGGAGGAATGGCGGCGGGATTTCCTTGTCCTCGATGCTGCGGCACAGATCCTCCAAGAGCAGCCACACCTTCCCATCGAAATCCGGCTCATCCGTCCGCTCCTCGATGGACAGCGTGAAATTGGGGAAATACTTAAAATAATACCTCCGATTCTTCGGATCGAAGAACGCCCACTGCCGCATGAAGAGATTCATTTTGAGATACAGCTTCTCAGAGAAATATAAATCCCGCGGCGTCAAAAGCCCCCGCATATGCATCCGCTTCACCCACCGCGTGAACACCTTCCCCTTGAGGCACCCGCGGAAGAACGCATCCTTGAGCTTCCGGTCCTGCCATAAGTAGGCTCCATAGAACGCCAAGACCTCCATGCGAAAGAGCGCATAGCGATACAGGAAACAAGCCGCCGCCGGCGTGTGAGTGGAAATCAGATTTCGCGCCGCCTTATCCAGCGACGCCATCATCTGCGCACTCTCCCACACCTGATCGCTATAAGAGAGCCCGATCTCCTCCGCCAAAGCCTCCGCCAATCGATGCGGGAGCTTTTCCTTTTCCTCATGGAAATCCGGATCGCAAAGCGCCATGGCCGAGAGGAAATCCCAGGCGTCCGCCTTCATCTGCGAAAGAAATCCCTCCGTCTCCACGCGGAAGAAATCCGTGAGCGGCGAAAGAGAAATCCCGATTTCCTTCTCCAAAAAAGAAACCAAAGAAGAAATCCCCGCGCCTTCCTTGCTAAGCAAAAAGAAATCCGGCAAGACTTCACGAAGCGATGCGAAAGACCCCGCCATCTGATGCGTCACATCCAGATCCATCTCCTTGGCAAGCGCAAACGAAAGGAAAGGCGAGCCCTCTGCCTCGCCGCGGATAAACCGATCCGCCAAAGCCAGACGGAAATGCACATACTTCCTCACCGCCGCCCCCAGCGATCGCGGCGCCGCCTCCGGCAAGACCGCCTGCGCCCTCTCCACAAACGCCCGCTCCAAAGAAATCCCCGCCCGCGAAAAACTCTCGCAGGCCAAAGGATAAAAATGCCGATTCAAAGAACAAACCAGCCGCGCCATCAGCCGATCCTTCCACCCCAAAAGCTCCTCATCCTTCATCGCACTCACTCCCCTT
>CAVEMF010000356.1:0-2034 GCA_963616715.1 Ruminococcus bromii
CTCGCGCCGCTTTATGAATTGTGCGGCGCACCTCCACTCCTCACTCCTAACTCCTAACTCCTCACTTGCTATAACTTTTGCTTATCTAACTATTAATTTCATAAATTTTATTAATCAGCTTATCCGTGTTATATTGACTCCAGTTGAAATGAGCTGCCCGGAAATGGCCAATCCTGGGTGACCCCGTTTTCCCAAGGAGAAAGCTATGAAACCAGTCAAAATCACGGAAACCGTTCTGCGCGACGGTCATCAATCTATCGCAGCCACTCGCATGCGTATCGTCGATATGCTGCCGGTTTTGGAAAAAATGGACAACGCCGGCTTCCACGCCATTGAAGCCTGGGGCGGCGCCACCTTCGATGTGTGCCTCCGTTTCCTGCACGAAGACCCCTGGCAGCGCCTTCGTCTTTTGAAAAAGAATCTGCCTCGCACGCCGATCCAGATGCTCCTTCGCGGGCAAAATGTATTGGGCTACACCCACATGGCCGACGACGTGGTCACGGAATTTGTAAAGCGGTCGGTGGATAATGGGGTTTCCATCATTCGCATCTTCGACGCGCTGAATGACACCCGCAACCTGGAGACCGCCATGCGGGCCACCAAGGAAGCCGGCGCTCACGCCCAGGGCTGCATCGTTTACACCATCAGCCCCTACCACAAAGACGAAGACTTCGTGAAGCTGGGCAAGGAACTGGTGCAGATGGGCGCTGACTCCATCTGCATCAAAGACATGGCCGGCCTCCTTCGTCCTTACAGCGCCTACAACCTCATCACCGCGCTGAAGAAGGAAATCCAAATCCCCATCGAGCTCCACACCCACTTCACCTCCGGCATGGGCGACATGACCTACCTGAAAGCCATCGAAGCCGGCGTGGACATCGTGGACACCGCGCTCTCCCCCTTCGCCTGCTCCACCAGCCAGCCATGCACCGAGTCTCTGGTGGCCACTTTGGAAGGCACCGGCTATGACACCGGCATCGACCTTTCTCGCCTCCACGAACTGGCGGACTATTTCAAACGAGTGAAGAGCGACCTGGTGGAAGATTTCCATGTGAACACGAACATCCCCATCGATCCCAAAGTCCTCACCTTCCAGATCCCCGGCGGCATGCTGTCAAATCTCTTGAACCAGATGAAGGAAATGGGCGTGGCCGATAAGTACGACGAGCTTCTGAAGGAAATGCCGCGGGTGCGAAAAGAGCTGGGCTATCCGCCACTTGTCACACCCACCAGCCAGATCGTGGGCACCATGGCCGTCCTCAATGTGGCCCTGGGACGCTACAAAATGATCCCCCGTGAAGTCCGCGACCTGGTGGCCGGCAAATACGGCCGCACCCCGGCGCCCATCGATCCCGAAGTGCAGCGCCTGGCCATCGGAAATAAAGAGCCCATCACCTGCCGCCCCGCCGACCTCATCCCCCCGCAGCTGGAAAAATTCCGCGCCCGCCTTTCCGAAGACGGCTACCCGGATGCCAGCATGGAAGACCTCCTCTCCTACATCTCCTTCCCGGAAGTGGCAAAGACATTCTTCGGGCATAATCGATAATGAAATAAAAAAGCGGTTCTCTGCATTTTGTGCAGAGAACCGCTTTTTGAGTGAGGAGGGAGGAGTTAGGAGTGAGGAGTGGTGGTGCGGCGCGCAAGTTAAGAAGCGCCGCAAGTTTTAAAAGTCAGCGCATTTGATTGCTTCCCCACTACCGTTATCCGTTTACCGTGTAAACGTTTACCGGCTCTTTCACTGACACCGAGCCATGCCGCGATGTACTTCTGCGTAAGAGGTTATCGCTCTACGGCTCGCTGCCATTTATACGCACGGTTAACGGTTATACGGTAAACGGTTCACGGTAGTGGGGAAGCAGCTAAACGCGTTTATCCATTTCAAAACTCGCGCCGCTTTCCAATTTGATGCGGCGCACCACCACTCCTCACTCCTCACTCCTCACTCCTCACTTTTACCTTACCCCTTCATCCTCCTCCATCTCCTCACCCGATTGATATGCCGCTCGAAGTGTCCCTGGTTGATGAATTCCGCCA
>CAVEMF010000357.1:0-2024 GCA_963616715.1 Ruminococcus bromii
CTGAATAAAAATTCAAGAATGATTTTTGAAAACGATTTAATCAGCGCTTCCCTAGTGGTGGAGGTTGGCCACCGTAAAGCGGTAAAGGTTAGCACGAGCAGCTGCTTCCTCACCTAACCCCCGCCCTTCGGGCCCTCCCCCTTCCATAGGAAGTGGGTAAAAGCAGTGGGCTTCGCCCTTATATATGCGCCGCTTTCCAATTTAATGCGGCGTACCGCCCCCTGCCCCTCGCCCCTTGACCCTGTTCCCAAAGACATTCGCGCACTACTTGTGACGCAAGCGATATGTTTTCCAAATGTATGATGAATACCAAAGAGGCGGGCTTCGTGCCTGCCTTTTTGCGTGGGATTTTAGTGGTCAGTGATTAGTGATCAGGGCCCCCGCGCGTTTGACTGCTTCCTCATGGCCGTGCTCCGAATCGTTCACCGCGCATGCCAGCGGTAGCCCAAAGCATGCCAATTGACTCGGCAGCTTCCCACGTTGTCATCCTGAGCGAAGTCGAAGGATCTATCAGCAGTAGCGGTATGCATGCTTACTGACTCAGTAGCGTGCTACGAAAACACCCGCGGGCATTCGTGCCGGTTTTGCATTTATACCGCTATGGCGAATGGATCCTTCGGCTACGCTCAGGATGACGGGAGGGAGAGAGTGGTCGGTGGTTAGGGCGCGATAGGCGTAGGAGTCGGTAGGCATCCATAGGGCCAGTGCTGAATGGATCCTTCGACTACGCTCAGGATGACGAGAGGGGAAGGCGGATGTGTCGATGGGCGTGCTTCCCGCTACTGCACGCCTATGGCGCATTTCCATCCGGTGCTTTGGAGGGCCCTTCTTGAAGGAGGTACTTGCTTCCCTCCCGCGAAACATGGCACGAGGAACGCTCGCAAAGTATTTCCCTTGTCCGACTGATTGCTCCGCCGTCCCTTGAAATAAAAAGCAGCAGAAACGAGAAATCATTTCTGCTGCTTTTTGTGATTGGAGATCAAGAAATAAGAGCGGCTCCTTACATAGCGAGCTGGTGTTCTTTGGCGATTTGCTCTACCTCTTCTACGGAAAGATGGGTAGACTCTGTGATGAGCTTCATGGGGGCTTTATTTTTCAGAAGGGTAACGGCGAACTGGGTAGTTAATTCTACACGTTCTTTCATTCGTCCTTCCGCAAGAGCCTCCTCGCGGGTTACCTCCTTGGCCCGGTCTGCGTTCCATTCAAAATTTACCATATCAAGCACCTCACTTTCATGTTTATTGAAATATTCAGCCATGAGATCATGGTTCTCGCAATAGCGCATCGATTTCTTTACGGCATCAAATAGGGAAGAACCCTCTTTCACATATTCCCTCACCTTAGCGATGAAGACACTGTAGGCCATGAGATCATGGCAACGAGACAGGATTTCCTTGCTCTCCGCATAATTGATATTATAGCAGTCCGCTGTGAGCTCGAGCGATAAAGAAGGCATCTCGAAGGAGTCCGAGAGCTTAAGCTTCTGGAAATAGGGGACATCCCGCGTGCCGTTGTAGAGTACATAAAACTCCGGCGCCGGGATCTTAAGGAGAGTCCCTTTGTAAACGATATCCTTATCGATCAGGTCTCTGTACAAGTTTCCTAAGTACCAGAAGAATCGCAGCGGCATATTCGGATTCCACGTAGACTGGTGCTCCATCAAAATGATGAGCCGATTTCCTACACAGAAACTGATGTCGTTTTTGATGTCATTCATGAAGACGCCGGACAACGTATTGATATTGATGTCCTCCGGCGATACTTTATTCCCGGACAACGCTTCATACAGCTTGGCCAATCGGTCTTTATCATTAAAGATGGCACGGAAAAGGGAATCTTTGTAAGTGGGCTTCGTATCCATAGGGGCACCTCTTTTCTATATTCATTATATCATAGGAAAGCAAAATAAAATTTGAAAGCATACCGCTTGAGTGACCAGTAATGCGCGAAAGTTTTTCGGAACGGGGGCAAGGGTCAGGGTTCAGGGGTCAGGGGGTGGTGCGCCGCACAAATTATAAAGCGGC
>CAVEMF010000358.1:0-2010 GCA_963616715.1 Ruminococcus bromii
AGATCCTTCGGCTTCGCTCAGGATGACAAGCAAGAGAAGCGGATGAGTCAGTTGGTATACTTACCGCTACTGCCGGTTATGCCTCTGGCGAGGCATTTCTATCCGGCCCTCCATAGCGCCGGATAGAAATGCACCGTAGGTGCATGCTCAGCACTAGCCCAAAGCATGCCCACTGCCTCATCCGCCTCCCCACGCCGTCATCCCGAGCGCAGCCGAGGGATCCATTCATTGATAGCGGCGTGCATACAGAGCTGACGCGAAAGTCAAATGCGCCCCGACCACCGACTACCAAGGTACCAACCATCATCCGCCCAGTGGGCACCTTCTTCCCAAAGAAGGCTAAAGACGTAGAGCAAAGAAAAAGCCTCCTTCCCAAGGAAGGAGGCCGGCGAGACGGATCCCACGGTCCCACAGTCTCACTGTCTCACACTCTCACAGTCTCACCATCTCGATTTCTCGTATTTCTCAAAGTGTCAAAGCTCTAGCGAAGTGTTCTTTGAGGACTTTGATGGAAGCGTGGAATTCGGCGAGTTCCTGGTCGGTCAGGTGGAGCTCGATGATGTCTTCTACGCCGTCTTTGCCGATCTTCACCGGTACGGAAGCGAAGCTGTCTTCGATGCCGTAGGGGCCATTGAGGTATACGGAAACCGGCAGCACCTTGTGTTCATTGTGATAGATCGCGCGAACCAGCTCCGCAGTGGCAGAGGTGACGCCGAATTCGGTGCAGCCTTTGGAGGTGTTTTCGATGTAGCCTTCGCGGTGAACCTTATCGAGGATCACGTCCTTCGGGTCCATGTGATAGAGCTCCGGCTTTTCGGCGAGGAGTTCATCGATGGGTTTCCCGGCTACAGTCACATGGCTCCAGGGGATCATGCTGGAGTCGCCGTGTTCGCCCAAGAGGTAGGCGGTCAGGGAGCGGCGGTTGATTTTCAGCTGGTCAGAGAGCTGGTACTGCAGGCGTGCGGAGTCGAGCGCGGTGCCGGAGCCGATGATCTTGTTTTTCGGATAGTCCAGCTTGTACTGGATGTATTCCGCGATGATGTCGCAGGGATTGGAAATAGAAATGATGATGCCGTCGAAGCCGGATTTCTCGATGAGCGGCAAAAATTCCTGGGTGGTAGCGATGCCGCCGTCCATCATGTCGAGGCGCGTCTGTCCCGGAAGGCGGGGCTTACCGGATGCATTGATCATGATGTCTGCATCTTTCATATCGTCGATGGTGCCGGCATAGGCTTCGAAGTGGTGGGGCTGATAGCTCACAGCGTCCATGAGGTCCATGGATTCGCCCATGGCTTTTTCATGGTTTACATCATAAAATACCACTTCATCAGCCAGCCCCTGGATAGCCAGCTGCAACCCCAGATGAGAGCCCACATTGCCCGCACCGATGATTCCCACTTTTCTTGTTTTGATTGCCATATTCTTCCACACTCCTTCACTGCAAATATTGGCAATATATAGAATTATTCCTATAAGTCATTCTATTATCCTTTTAGGAGATGACATGAGGTTATTATACTACGTTTTAATGGGGGTGGCTAGGGGCTTAGTGATCAGTGGTCAGTGATTAGTGATCAGGACGCATTTGCTGTTAGTGCATACATGGAGAGACCCCGAGCCGTGGCCTCTCCATGTACGCACTAGCGAGAATCGCGCCCTGATCACCGATCACTGATCACTGACTACTTAGACCCTAGCCGTGGCCTCTCCATGTACGCACTAGCGAGAATCGCGCCCTGATCACTGAACACTGATCACTAATTACTAAACCGCCAGCGTCATTTCCCGATTTCAACATTTCCCTTTCTTATGGTATAATAAGCCGTATGTATTTTTGAACGAGGTGTAACATGACTGACTTGGAAGAAATTAAAAGACGTCGGACCTTTGCCATTATTTCCCACCCGGATGCCGGCAAGACGACGCTGACTGAAAAACTTTTGCTTTACGGCGGAGCGATCCACCTGGCCGGCTCGGTCAAGGCGAGAAAGACGGCTCGCTATGCGGTGT
>CAVEMF010000359.1:0-2001 GCA_963616715.1 Ruminococcus bromii
CGCCGACTTTCCAAACTTGCGGCGCTTCCTGATTTGTGCGCCGCACCTCCCCTTGCCCCTTGCCCCCTGACCCTTGACCCCAGTCCCCTTTTGCTTGCGTTATTCTTGCTAATTCACACTGCTATTTCATTGGAGTCCTTATGTCCGACTTTCTTGATTTTTCTACTTTGATCTACCGCGCGCCGGCGCTTTTGATCGCGCTCTCCATGCACGAATACGCCCACGCGGCGGTGTCTGATGCTTTGGGCGACCCCACGCCTTCAAGGGAGGGGCGGCTCACCATCAATCCCATGGCCCACCTGGATGTAGTGGGCACCATGCTTTTGGTGCTCTGCGGCTTCGGCTGGGCAAAGCCGGTATCCATCGACCCGCGCTATTACAGAAATTATCGCACTGACGTGCTGAAAGTTTCCTTCGCGGGTCCGGGGATGAATTTATTTCTTGGCTTCCTTTCCATCCTCCTCATGGCGGTCCTTGGCCGGGTGGGCATGCTCGGCGAAGGGGGCTTCCTCTTCCTGCAGTGGATTTTGATGTACAATGTGTGGTTCGCTTTCTTCAATTTGATCCCTGTGCCGCCGCTGGATGGCTCAAAGATTGTGAGCATGTTCCTCCCCGGCGAGCTGTCTTGGAAATTTGAAAACTTCAACGCTCGCTACGGCTTCATCATCCTGATGCTCATCGTCTTCTCCGGCTGGGTGAACCGCATCATCGGCCCCCTGGCGAGCCTGTACACCCATCTGTGCTATGCGATTGTGCATTTGATTGTTTGATTGTTTTAGGATAAAGGGCAGGGGGCGTGCTGAAGTTAGAAGTGAGGAGTTAGGAGGGAGGAGTTAGGAGTGGTGGTGCGGCGCACAAATTAAGAAGCGCCGTGCATTTTGAAAGCCAGCGCGCGTACCTGCTTCCTCATAGCTCAAAGCTCCAAGCTATGAGGAAGCAGGTATAAGCGTTCCCATTTCAAAAACTCGCGCCGCTTTATGAATTGTGCGGCGCTCCTCCACTCCTCACTCCTAACTCCTCCCTCCTCACTTTGGCCGCGGCTGTCCCTATTCCTCTATCCCCAATAAAAATAAAAAGGATTCACCCATGACCATTACCTGGTTGGTTTTTGAAACATTAGGAACCATTGCTTTTGCTTTTTCCGGCGCCGTGGTGGGACTGTCCCGGCGGATGGATATTTTCGGTATCACGGTCCTTGCGGTCATGACCGGCGTAGGTGGCGGGATGATTCGCGATGTGCTCTGCGGCATCACGCCGCCTTCGGTGTTAAGGAGTCCCGGGGGACTTTTTATTTCCATCATCACCGCGCTGCTCATCAGTTTCCTGTACCCGGTCTATCGGGTGTCGAAGGAAAATAGAAAGCTCATCACTTTCATGTACAATGTATCCGACACGGTGGGCCTGGCAGCTTTCACGGTCACCGGCGCACTGACGGCGTTTTATCAATTTCCCACGGCTTACCATTTCATCCTGCCCACCATGCTCGGCCTCATCACCGCCGTCGGCGGCGGGATGCTGCGCGACATGATGGCCCGCCGCATGCCGGTGGTGCTCTACATGGACGTCTACGCCATGGCCTCCATCGTAGGCGGCGCGGTGCTCTGCTGCCTGCGCCAATACACCACCCTGGAGAGCTCCACGGCGTCCTGGATCGCCTTCACAGTGGTGGTGGTCCTTCGCGTCTGCGCTATCCAATTTCACTGGCAGCTCTACCACCCCGAGCGGCGGCGGAAGTAGAGAAAGTTTACGCTATCGGTTTAGTGATCAGTGATCAGGGGTCAGTGATCAGGACGCATCTGACTGCTATCCCATTCACATTTAAATCGTCTATGCTTCCCCGCAGCCGATTTAACAGCCACCTTCTTCTTGAGGACGTCATACATGTATGAGCTCGCTTCAGTCAAACGCGCCCTAATCACTGATCACTGATTACTAACTACTATTAAAAAGGAGAATACCATGGATCAGAAACGTATCATCGACGAATTCAAAGAATTGGTT